>DURL01000132.1 GCA_012837345.1 Bacteroidales bacterium | reverse complement strand
GTTATGAAAAAAGTTATTTTATCGTTTGCACTGATCGTCGGCATGACCGCGATGACAAATATCCAGACCTTAAGTGCCGCCAATCGATTCCAAACGGAGGCAACAGCTCAGGATGACAATGGTTTTGTAGAGGTGAAACTGGAAGAGCTCGCCCCGGCTGTCCGGGAAGCTGTAAAAGCACTGCTGGCAGACTATGATCTGAAGGTGTTGAAGTACAACGCCGAAAAACAACTGACCAAGGTGGTATTAACCAGTAAGCAGGATCAGTCTGAGAAGAAAGTGTTTCTTGATGCTGAAGGCAAAGAGGTGAGTAAAGATCCGGTGATGAAACAGGAACCGTTGGAACTCAAAGAACAACAGCCGTAAGCTGTAAAGATTGATATGATATGAACTACCCTGTTATGGACAGAAACCGACTACACTATCGCACCACTATATATATTCTACGTTAAGACACTCTTTATGCGTAACAGGGACGAGCCGCCCTCTCAATGTGATATCTGAGAGGGCGGACTTTTTTTATCCCTCCTGTTGCCAGATCTCCCAGGCGGCCAGCGCCTGCAGTGCCAGCATCTCTTTCCCGTTTTGGGTAGTGGCTCCGACCTCTTTCCCCTTCTTCAGGAAGAGCGTCTCTTCCGGGTTGTAAACCAGGTCGTAGAGAAGATGGTCGGGGGTGATAGACTCATAGGGGATCGCCGGGCAACGATCGCTGTCGGGGTAGGTGCCTACCGGCGATGCATTGATGATCAGCTTATGGGATGCGATGAGGCCGGGAGAGAGTTCATCGTAGCAGTATCGCCCTTCCGCAGGAGTGCGGGAGACAAATCTGAATGCAATCTGCAAATCATTAAGTGCCTGAGCCACTGCCTTGGAGGCGCCACCGGTACCCAGTACCAGTGCGTCTTTGTGGATCTCTTTGCGAAGCAGGGGACGAAGTGACTCCCTGAAGCCGATGTAGTCGGTGTTGTATCCCGTGAGCTTGTAATTATACATATCTCCCGGTTTGCGTTCCACCCTGATCACATTTACTGCCCCAATCTGTTTCGCTTCGGGGGAGAGTTCATTGAGAAAGGGGATCACCTGTTCCTTGTAAGGAATGGTGACGTTGAGCCCTCTGAGCGAGGGATTAAACAGGATCACCCTCCGCAGCTCCGTGATATCGGCTATCTCGAAGTTAAGATACTCCGCATCAACTTCTTCCTGTGAGAATTTCTCGGTGAAAAAACGGGAGGAGAAGGAGTGCTTCAGAGGATAACCGATCAGTCCGTAGGTTTCCATATCCCTATTTCTCTGCCAGGTAGAGGGTGGCGACACCCAGAGTATATCTCCTGAGACGGATGTTACGAAAACCGTTCTTCTTCAGGATCAGCATCATCTCCCGTCCCTGCGGGAAGGCAGCAATCGACTCTGGCAGGTACTCATAAGCCTTACGTTCGGTATGAAGCAGATCCGATAGAAACGGCATCACATGCTTCGTGTAGCTGTTGTACAACCCTTTTATCGGATTCTTCTCAGGAGTGGTGAGCTCCAGGAAGAGGAAGATGCCCCCGGGGCGGAGGACCCGCAGCACCTCACGGAAACTCTGGTCGATATCCTCGAAGTTGCGTACACCAAAAGAGATGGTGACAGCATCGAAGCTCTCATCGGCATAGGTGAGTGCTGCACAGTCCTGATACTCAAAAGTGATGATGTGATCCACTCCTCTCGCTGCTGCCTTCTCTTTGCCTATCGCCATCATCCCCTCCGAGATGTCGACGGCGGTGATCATCTCAGGATGAATGATCTTCTCAGCCAACAGCGCAAAGTCACCAGTGCCGGTTGCAATGTCGAGGATATGCCGCGGCCGGTAGCGGCGTAACTCGCGGATGGCATCGCTGCGCCAGTAATCGTCGATGCCCATAGAAAGGGCTCCGTTCAGCTTGTCATACTTCGGAGCAATCTCGTTGAACATCTTTTTCACCTGCTCGTTCTTACGCTCCTCACCGTTGTAGGGATTCACATGCTCTACCTTATAGCTCATAGCTTCAGATATTCGGTGATGTTCTTCTCAATGCGCGTTGTCAGGTCAGCAGCATCCGCCTTCACAAATTTCTCCCCCACAATCTTCTCGTACAGCTCGATATATCGTTCCGACACACTCTCGCAGTAAGCATCCGTCATCTCGGGGACCTGTTGTCCCTCCAGGCCCTGGAATCCGTTTTCCATAAGCCATTTTCTTACGAACTCTTTCGAGAGCTGTTTTTGTTCCTCTCCTTTCTCAAATCGCTCCTGGTAGCCTTCGCTATAAAAGTAACGTGATGAGTCGGGCGTATGGATCTCGTCGATCAGGTAGATCTTCCCATCTTTCTTGCCGAACTCATACTTGGTGTCCACCAGAATCAGGCCCTTTTCGGCAGCCATCTCGGTACCCCGTTTGAATAGGGCATAGGTGTACTGTTCCAGCTGTTCATACTCGTCACGACTCACCAGCCCCTGTGCGATGATCTCCTCTTTCGAGATGTTCTCGTCGTGACCTTCATCTGCTTTGGTGGTGGGGGTGATCAGCGGTGTCTCGAACCGCTGGTTTTCGCGAAGACCCTCGGCGAGAGGAATGCCACACAGCATGCGAGCTCCCTTGCGGTATTCACGCCAGGCGCTGCCGGTGATATAACCACGGATCACCATCTCCACCTTGTAGGGCTCGCAGCGTACCCCCACGGTGACCATTGGGTCAGGTGAAGCCTGCTTCCAGTTGGGTACGATGTCATCGGTGGCATCGAGGAATCTCGCCGCGATCTGGTTTAGTACCTGTCCCTTGTAAGGGATTCCTTTGGGTAGCACCACGTCGAATGCCGAAATGCGGTCGGTGGCGATCATCACCAGTTTCTCTTCACCGATGCTGTATACATCGCGTACTTTCCCGTGGTAGACAGCGGTCTGCCCTGGGAATTGAAAATCAGTTCTTGTAAGCGTATCCATAGGGTTGATATGTTGTTTAGCTGATTTGTTGATAGGTTGATTCGCTGATTTGTGGTGGATGCAGGATCTCTATATGAATGATTTCATCACCCATATTGTTCACCGGTTATCCCGGTTATCTTTGTTCCTGTTCTCCTGTTCCTCCCCCTCATAGGCTTCCACAATCTGCTGCACCAGTTTGTGGCGCACAATATCCTTCTTGTTGAACTCTACCGTTCCGATGCCTCTGATCTGCCTGAGCACCCGCATGGCGTGGACCAGTCCCGACTGCTGGGTTTGGGGCAGGTCGATCTGGGTGATGTCGCCGGTGATGATCATCTTACCGTTGATGCCCAGCCGCGTGAGGAACATCTTGATTTGTGGGCGGGTGGTGTTCTGTGCCTCGTCGAGGATGATTACTGCATCGTTGAGCGTTCGCCCCCGCATGAAGGCGAGCGGTGCGATCTGAATCACCTTGGTCTCAAGGTACTCCTTTAGCTTCAGGGGAGGGATCATGTCTTCCAGCGCATCATAGAGTGGCTGCAGGTAGGGATCGATCTTCTCCTTCATATCCCCCGGCAGGAAGCCCAGTTTCTCACCTGCCTCCACCGCTGGACGGCTCAGGATGATCTTACGTACCTGTTTGGTCTTCAGCGCCCGTACAGCCAGTGCGATGGCAGTGTAAGTCTTACCCGAGCCGGCAGGCCCGATGGCGAAGAGCATGTCGTTCTCCTGGAAAGCATCCATCAACTTCTTCTGGTTGGCGGTGCGTGCCACGATGGGCTTGCCGTTCAGGCCATGAATGATCAGGTTGTCCGCGTTGACGATCACCGGTGCCTTGCCCTTCACAATGTCCAGGATATCCTCCTCCCTGAGCAGGTTCATTTCGATACTGAACTTCTCTAGTTTGTGGATCTTCTCCTCGAAGGCTGCCAGCTCCTCCTCTTCACCAATCACCTTGATCACATTGCCGCGGGCTACGATCCTCAATTTCGGGTAGAGTGTCTTCAACAACTGGATATTGCTGTTGTTGATGCCGAAGAAAACCACCGGGTCAACGCTTTCCAGGATGATGATACGCTCAATCATGCAGTTGCTTTTTAAAATCGATGCTCAGTTGCTGAGGACCATGCTCAGATCCTTCAATATAGTTGATGAATGCGTTGTTTACCAGTCGGTTGCCGCCGGGTGTGGGGTAGTCACCAGAAAAGTACCAGTCGCCACTGTTGCCGGGACAGGCTTTGTGCAAGTCCTCGATACGCTGGAAGACGATCTCAACCTCCGCCTTAATGTCGGGGGTGGTGAGCATCTCTGCGATCTTGGCCGAGATCTCTTCCTCAGTGAAGGGGGCGTAGATTTCCTTCACATAATTGATGATTGCCTCCTTGGGTTTGTATTTCTGTGCTACTGATTTGGTGTAAACCTCGTCGATGATATGCTGCATACCCTGTTCCTTGAGCAGCGCGATCGCGGCCTTGAAGGCGATGAACTCGCTCATACGCGACATATCGATACCATAACAGTCAGGATAACGTATCTGGGGTGAAGAGGAGACGATGATGATCTTCTTTGGATCGAGCCGGTCCAGGATCTTGATGATGCTCTGCTTCAACGTGGTGCCCCGCACGATGCTGTCGTCGATGATCACCAGGCTGTCCTTGCCACGGCGAAGCGATCCGTAGGTGACGTCGTAGACGTGTGCCGCCAGATCGTTGCGTGTCTTGCCCTGTGCGATGAAGGTGCGTAGTTTGATGTCCTTGATGGCTACCTTCTCGGCACGCACCCGCTTAGAGAGTATGTTGTCAATCTCTTCCCTGCTGAGTGAGGTGCCCCGTTCCAGGAGGATCTGCGCTTTACGGTGGTTGAAGTGGTCCTCCAGCCCCTGTTGCATGCCGTAGTATGCCACCTCTGCCGTGTTGGGAATGAAGGAAAAGACGGTATTGTCGAAGTCGTCATCAATCGCTTCGATGATCTTCGGCACAAGCAGCTCACCCAGCTTCTTGCGCTCCCGGTAGATGTCGTAGTCCGACCCGCGGGAGAAGTAAATGCGCTCAAAAGAGCAGGGGGTGATCTTCTCTTTTGGCTCCTGTATCTGATGCAGGCTGATGGTGCCGTTACGCTTCACCACGAAGGCTTCACCAGGTTGCAACTCATGCACCTGCTCCTTCTTCAGGTTGAAAGCGGTCTGAATCACCGGTCGTTCAGAAGCTACCACAGCCACCTCCTCATCGTGGTAGTAGAAAGCGGAACGGATACCCCAGGGGTCGCGCAGGGCGAAGGCATCACCGCTGCCGATCAGTCCGCAGAGAGCATAGCCTCCATCCCAGATGGGTGAGGCACGTTTCAAGAGGAAGGGTATGTCCAGCCTCTCTTCAATCTGTTGGCTCACCTGATAACCGTTCAGTCCCTCCCGCTGCAGATGGTCGTACTGGTATTGCACCTCCCTGTCGAGGTAATGACCCAGGGACTCCAGCATCACGAAGGTATCTGCATAGTCGCGTGGGTGTTGTCCTTCCTCTATCAGTTTCTGAAACATCTCATCCACGTTGGTCATGTTGAAGTTGCCTGCCAGGGCGAGACTTCTTGAGGCCCAGTTGTTACGCCGCAAGAGGGGATGGACATAGGTAAGGCCGCTCTTGCCGGTGGTACTGTAACGAAGGTGCCCAATGAACAGCTCTGCAGCATAGGGAACGGCTTGTTTCACAAATTTCATATCCTCCAGCTGTGCAGCAGTGAACTGCTGAAAGGAATCGTGAACCCGTGTGAAGATTTCAGAGATGGCACTTGATCCAAGGGCTCTCTCCCTGAAGATGAACTCGTTGCCTGGTGATGCTTCCAGCTTCACGGCACCCAGGCCGGCACCTTCCTGGCCGCGGTTGTGTTGTTTTTCCATCAGCAGGTAGAGCTTGTCGAGCCCGTATTGCCAGCTTCCATATTTCTTATAGTAATAGTCGAGGGGTTTGAGCAGGCGAATTACAGCGATACCACACTCATGCTTGATGATGTCAGTCATTGATAAACCTTTCAGTAATTTGGTTACAAATTTACGTTTAATTGTGGAAATTGCGTCTCTTTTCAGGGGCAATCTTGTAAAAAAATGAGCACGGTGTCATATTCTTTGGAACAACAGATAATTTGTTACAAATCATGTTTGGGAAGATTGTGTTATCTTTGTACATAATGAAACAACGCAACATGAACTGGGAACAATTGTTATCAGCCAAACGGTTCGGTATGGAGCATTATGCGGATGCCCGTATACACGAAAGAACAGAGTATCAGCGTGATTATGATCGCCTGATCTTCTCTTCTCCCTTCCGTCGTCTTCAGAACAAGACACAGGTTTTCCCGCTTCCGGGAAGCGTGTTTGTCCACAACCGTCTTACACACAGTCTCGAGGTAGCCAGCGTAGGTCGTTCGCTGGGGGAGAGTGTGGCGCGTCAGCTGCGCAACCGTCACCCCCTCTCTGCAGCACACATCGAGGAGATTGGAGCCATCGTTTCGGCGGCCTGCCTGGCGCACGATCTGGGCAATCCCCCTTTCGGACACTCCGGTGAGAAAGCGATCTCCACCTTCTTCTCCGAAGGGAAGGGAGCCTGCCTGCGTGATGAGGTGGAGGCTGAGGGTGGCCGTTGGACCGATTTCACCTCATTTGAAGGGAATGCCAACGCTATCCGACTGTTGATGCACCAGTTCAGGGGCCGCAGGAAGGGAGGCTTTGCCATGACCTATGCCACGTTGGCCTCCATCGTGAAGTACCCCTACTCATCGGAGCTGAGCGGAGGGAGGAATAAGTTCGGCTTCTTCGCCTCCGAGGAGGAGGACTACCGGCGTATCGCCGATGATCTAGGTGTCAGACGGATCAGTGAGATCCCTTTGCGCTTTGCCCGTTATCCACTGGTCTATCTGGTGGAGGCTGCCGATGATATCTGTTACCAGGTGATGGATATTGAAGATGCTCACAAGCTGCATCTGATCACTACCGACAAGGCGATGGAACTCTTCCTGGGTTTTTTTGAGGGAGAGCGCAGACGTCGTCGCGAAGAGACACTGTTGATGGTGAGCGATTTGAATGAACAGATCGCCTATCTGCGCACTTCGGTAATCGGACTATTGATTGAGGAGTG
>DURL01000015.1 GCA_012837345.1 Bacteroidales bacterium | reverse complement strand
TGCTCATCACGAAGGAGGGGTGCCCCGTAGCGCATCCCAGGTTCACCAGGCGACCTTCGGCCAGCAGGAAGAGGGAGTTGCCCCCGGGGAAGGTGTACTTGTCTACCTGCGGCTTGATGTTGGCATGCACGATGCCCGGGAAGGTGGTCAGCTTGTCCACCTGTATCTCGTTGTCGAAGTGACCGATATTGCAGACGATGGCCTGATCTTTCATCTGCTGCATATGGTCGATGGTGATCACGTCGCGGTTGCCGGTGGTGGTAACATAGATATTGCCTTCCGGGAGAGCTTCTTCAATGGTGGTCACCTGGAATCCCTCCATGGCAGCCTGCAGCGCACAGATGGGGTCGATCTCGGTGACAATCACACGGGCACCGTAGGAGCGCATCGACTTGGCGCAGCCCTTGCCCACATCACCGTAACCCAGTACCACCACCACCTTGCCGGCAATCATCACATCGGTAGCGCGCTTGATGCCGTCGGCGAGGGATTCGCGACAGCCGTAGAGGTTGTCGAACTTCGACTTGGTCACCGAGTCGTTCACGTTGATGGCCGGCACCAGCAGCTCACCACGTTCCATCATCTGGTAGAGGCGGTGCACACCGGTGGTGGTCTCCTCGGAGATGCCCTTCATCTCTGCAATGGTGCGGTGCCAACGCTGGTCATCCTCCTTCAGGATGCGGTGCAGCGTGTCCAAGATGGCCTGCTCCTCGCGGTTCGATCCCTTGCGGTCGATGGTGGAGGCGTCGTTTTCGGCCTGGTAGCCCATGTGCACCAGCAGCGAGGCGTCACCACCGTCGTCCACGATCATATGAGGTCCTTTGCCGCCGGGGAAGCGAAGCGCCATCTCGGTACACCACCAGTACTCCTCCAGTGTCTCACCCTTCCAGGCATAGACAGGAACTCCTATGGCAGCGATGGCCGCAGCGGCATGATCCTGTGTGGAGAAGATGTTGCAGCTGGCCCACCGCACATCGGCTCCCAGCTCCACCAGCGTCTCGATCAACACGGCCGTCTGGATGGTCATGTGCAGCGATCCCATCACGCGGGCACCCTGCAGCGGCTTCTCCGCGGCATACTTCCTGCGGATGGCCATCAGGCCGGGCATCTCATGCTCGGCGATTTCAATCTCCTTGCGGCCGAAATCGGCCAGGCTGATGTCTGCCACCTTATAGGGCAGGTCGGCAGAAAAATTATGTTCCATATTCCTTCTGTTTTGATTTATCGATTTTTAAGAATGCAAAGGTACGAATTTCGGGGAATGTTTCTATCTTTGATTGGTATAAAGCGTGTGAAACAGGGTTAAAAAGATGAGGGTCATCTATTCAAACTATTTACCGGTGAAGAGGTTCAGGGCGATCAACCTGTTCGGGATCATCGTCGCCAGAAAGGAAAATGGGGCTCTTGAAGAACGGGTGATGCAACACGAAGCCATTCACAGTCGACAGATCAGGGAGCTCTGGGGCATTGGCTTCTATCTCTGGTATACCGGTGAGTGGCTTTTCAACTGGATTCGCTACGGGAGTTGGTTTGCAGCCTACCGAGAGATTTCATTCGAACGGGAAGCCTACGCCAACGATTGGGACAAAAACTACCTGACCAGACGACGCAGGTTTGCCTTTCTCCGCTTTCTGAGGAGTGGAAACAGATAAAAACAATCGGCAACAATGAAAAAAATCACAGCAATTATATTCTTCGCCTTGCTGCTGCTCACGATGTGCGCACAGGGACAATCAAAGAAAGAAATCATCAATCTAAACAACAATATGAACTGGAACCCATTGACTCCCGAAGAGGAGCGAGTGATCGTGCACAAAGGAACGGAAAGGCCTTTCACAGGCGAGTTACTGAACAACAAGAGCGAGGGTCTTTACCTCTGCAAACGGTGCGATGCCCCACTCTACCGGTCGCACGACAAGTTCGACGCCCACTGTGGCTGGCCCTCGTTCGACGATGAAATTGAGGGTGCCGTGAAACGGGTGCGTGACGCCGACGGACGTCGCACCGAGATCATTTGCAACAACTGCGGGGCGCACCTGGGGCATCTGTTCCTCGGTGAGGGATTCACAGCGAAGCAGACACGCCATTGCGTCAACTCGGTATCGCTGAAATTCGTGCCGGTGGGAGAATCAAAGCTGAAACGAGTGTATTTCGCCTCCGGCTGTTTCTGGGGTACGGAGTATTTCTTCATGAAAGCTCCCGGCGTGAAGGAGACCAACGTGGGCTTCATGGGAGGCCACGTGGAGAATCCCTCTTACGCACAGGTGTGCGAGAAGAACACCGGCCACCTGGAGACCACCGAAGTGGTATACAACGCTTCTGAGACCTCCTACGAGGCGATGGTGAAGCTCTTTTTCGAGACGCACGACTTTACACAAACGAACGGTCAGGGTCCCGACATCGGTCCGCAATATCTCTCCTGCATCTTCTACAACGATGAGGCGGAAAAGGCGATCGCTGAGAAGTACATCAACATCCTCACCGAGAAGGGTTACAAGGTAGCTACCATGCTCAAACCTGCTTCCCGTTTCTGGAAGGCGGAGGACTACCACCAGCAGTATTACGAGCACAAGGGAACCAAGCCCTACTGCCACAAGTACACTCGAATATTCTGATAATAAAAGGATAGAGGAATCATTTTTTTTAAGGGTGTTGTCAAAACTTTTCGATTGCTTGTGTGTTTTATTCATATGTAAGTGTGAAAAAACATGAAACAGAAACGTTTAATTTAAAAAAGAAAACAATGAAAGCATTTAGATTCATGACAGCAATTACACTGATCCTGGCACTCGGTATGAGTGTTGCCTCGTGTAAAAAAGTAAACGACGCTGAAGTGCAGAAAGCTGCACAGGAAGTTTTAATGGCTGATCCCGCTCTTGCCGGAGTTGTAGTAACCGTACAGGAACAGGTAGCCACCCTGACAGGGATTGTTGAAGATGATGCTGCCAAGGCTGCTGCCGAAAGTGCCGTTGCGGCGGTAGTAAACGTGAAGTCGGTGGTAAACAATATTGAAGTGGTTCC
>DURL01000131.1 GCA_012837345.1 Bacteroidales bacterium | reverse complement strand
CTGACCGTGGAGACGGAGGAGCTGGAGAGGGAGGATATCCTGAAGACGATCAAACGCACCGGTTTTGAAGCGGAAGAGATATGATCAACAGGAAAGTACTCATATTGTCCATTCTCGTTTGGTTGGTAGGTGCAATCGTACTTTATTTCAACCCCGAATCTGTATGGAACAGGTATATTTTCTTTCTGTTGGTCGGATTTTCAGTAGGTGCATTTTTATACGGCTTCGGTATCGGACGATATGGAAGAAGTAAAAATGAAAGAACAAAGGAGGATCATTCGGATCTTAATCGAAAATAATTGTGTTAAAAACGTGGAAAGAGTTGCAAATTCATTGTAATTGCTATTTCTTTGCAGACAATTGATCAAAATATGACAAACATATTGGTAAACGGATATTGGTGGCGCTGCTTACAACTCACAAGTCGTAAGGAGTAGCATCGTGCATTTATAGTTCATCACTAAAAAATATAAAAGCCTGTCGCAATCCTGCGACGGGCTTTTTAAGTTTCAGAGTCAACGAAAAACGAATAATGAATCATTATACACAACAGGCTATGCAGCAATTCAGAGTCAACGAGAGAGGTTATTACGGTCAGTTCGGGGGGGCATTCATTCCTGAGATCCTGCACAGGTGCGTGACAGATCTTAGGGAGGCCTACCTGCGGATCATGGAGAGTGAGCGCTTCCGGCACGATTTCGATCAGTTGTTGCGCGATTATGTGGGGCGTCCCTCGCCGCTCTACTACTCACGTCAGCTATCGGAGCGGTATGGGGCGAAGATCTATCTGAAACGGGAGGATCTCAATCATACCGGGGCGCACAAGATCAACAATACCATCGGGCAGATACTGATCGCCCGCGAGATGGGCAAGAGACGGATTATTGCCGAGACCGGTGCCGGTCAGCACGGGGTGGCTACTGCTACCGTCTGTGCCCTGATGCAGATGCCCTGTGTCGTTTACATGGGCAAGACCGATGTGGAGCGGCAGCAGGTGAACGTGAAGAAGATGGAGATGATGGGTGCCACGGTGGTGCCGGTCACCTCGGGTAACATGACACTCAAAGATGCCACCAACGAGGCGATCCGCGACTGGTGCAGCCATCCGGATGACACCCACTACATCATCGGATCCACCATCGGTCCCCATCCCTATCCCGACCTGGTGGGTCGTCTGCAGTCGGTGATCAGCAAGGAGATCAAGCAGCAGTTACAGGAGAAGGAGGGGCGTGACCATCCCGACCGGCTGGTGGCTTGTGTGGGCGGAGGCAGCAACGCTGCCGGCACCATTTACGAGTATCTGGAGGATGACCGGGTCGCGATCCTGCTGGCTGAGGCAGGCGGCAGAGGGGTGGAGAGTGGTGAGTCCGCCGCCACCATCCATCTGGGTAGTGCGGGGGTGTTGCATGGCTGCCGCACGTTGCTGATGCAGACGGAGGACGGACAGATCACCGAGCCCTATTCGGTTTCTGCAGGACTTGATTATCCCGGCATCGGGCCCATCCATGCACACCTGGCTGATACAGGGCGTGCACATGTGGTGGCGATCACCGATGAGGAGGCGCTCCGTGCCGCCTTTGAGCTGACCCGTCGTGAGGGGATCATCCCCGCGCTCGAGTCGGCACACGCCCTGGCAGCATTGGAGAAGGTGACCTTCGCTCCCGGCGAGCTGGTGGTTCTCACCCTCTCCGGGCGTGGCGACAAGGATCTGGAGACCTATTTCAAATATGAGGAGGATTTTTAGATTTGGGATGTGGAACGGGAAATGAGTGCAGAAAGCTAAAAATTGATCCGCTGAAAACAACATCAACACAATACAAAAGCTGAAAGCTGATCGCTGACAGCTGACAACTAAAAAACAACCCTATGAAATACAAATACAGAACCAATCGGAAAACAGTGATGGGCGACCTTCATACACCGGTGAGCATCTATCTGAAGGTGAGGGACAGCTTCCCCCAATCGGCTCTGCTGGAGAGCTCCGACTTCCATGCCGGACAGAACAGCATCTCCTACCTCGGTCTGAAACCGATTGCCCGCATCGAGGTGAACAGGGGTGTTTGCACCTCTCTCTTCCCCGACGGGACAGAGGAGAAGCAGAACCTATCCGATACCTTCACCATCTCCGATGCACTGAACCGCTTCATCTCGCACTTCGAGGTGGAGGGCGATGAGCTGCAGCAGTGCGGTCTCTTCGGGTACACCACCTTCAACTGTGTGAAGTACACCGAGAACATTGCTATCCGTGAAAGCAAGGAAGATCGCAACGACGCACCTGATATGCTCTATATTTTGTTCAAGTACCTCCTGGTGTTCAACCACTTCACCGATGAGATCCACCTGTTGGAGCTACAGGGCGAGCAGGAGGTGAGCAGCATGGTGAAAGTGGAGTCGCTGATCAACCAACGCAACTTCGCCACCTACAACTTCTTCCCCGAGGGTGAGGAGCGGAGCACCATCACCGATGAAGAGTACAGGGAGTATGTGCGTCGCGGTGTGCAGCACTGCCTGCGTGGAGATGTCTTCCAGATCGTGCTCTCCCGTCGCTTCATTCAGCCCTTCACGGGTGATGACTTCAAGGTGTACCGTGCCCTGCGTTCCATCAACCCCTCTCCCTACCTCTTCTATTTCGATTTCGGCGGATTCCGCATCTTCGGCTCATCACCCGAGACCCACTGCAAGATCAGCGGCCGGCAGATCAGCATCGATCCCATCGCGGGAACGACGAAACGGTCTGGCGACTACCAGGAGGATATGAAGGCGGTGGAGTTTCTGCTGAACGACCCAAAGGAGAACGCGGAGCATGTGATGCTGGTCGATCTGGCGCGCAACGACCTGAGCCGCAATGCACACGATGTGGAGGTGGCTTTCTTCAAGGAACCGCAGTTCTACTCCCACGTGATCCACCTGGTGTCGCGCGTCACCGGCACGCTCAATAGCACGGCCGATCCCCTTAAAGCTTTTTTTGACACCTTCCCGGCCGGCACCCTTTCGGGTGCACCCAAGGTGCGGGCCATGCAGCTGATCTCCGAGATCGAATCACATAACCGCGGTGCCTACGGTGGCTGCATCGGGTTCATCGGACTCAACGGCGATATCAACCAGGCAATCACCATCCGCACCTTCGTGAGCCGCAACAACGAGCTGTGGTACCAGGCCGGCGCGGGTGTTGTCTCCCAGAGCAACGACGCGTATGAGCTGCGGGAGGTGAACAGCAAGCTGGGAGCACTAAAAAGGGCGGTCGACAAGGCAGCCACTCTCTACAACAGTTAATGACAAGCAGATGAAAAAGATATTGATATTCGACAATTATGATTCCTTCACCTACAACCTGTTGCACACGGTACAGTCGCTGGGTCACACCGATGTGGATGTGATACGCAACGACAGGATGACACTGGAGGAGGTAGAGCGGTACGACAAGATCATTCTCTCACCCGGTCCCGGTCTCCCCGAAGAGGCGGGATTGCTGTTGCCCCTCATCGAGCGGTATGCCGCCACCAAGTGCATCCTGGGTGTCTGTCTCGGCCATCAGGCCATCGGACAGCTGTTCGGTGCAAAGCTGGAGAACATCCCCCATGTGTTTCACGGGGTACAGACACCGGCGCAGATCGTCGCGGAGGATTATCTCTTTGCCGGCTTGCCGGAAGAGATGGAGGTGGGACGCTATCACTCCTGGATCGTTTCAAGGGATAATTTCCCGTCCGAACTGCAGATCACTGCCCTGGACAAGGAGGGGACCATCATGGCGCTGCGGCACCGCACACTCGACCTGCACGGTGTACAGTTCCACCCCGAGTCGATCCTCACCCCGCAGGGTACAGCTATCATCCGCAACTTCCTCGATTACCCCGTTTTGTCGAAACCCAAAAGTGAATGAGCATGAAAGAGATACTATACCAACTGTTCGACTATCAGTACCTCACGCGCGATCAAGCACGGGAGGTGCTGTTCGCCATTGTAAAAGGCGACGTGCCCGAGACACAGATCGCCTCGCTGATCACCTCCTTCCTGATGCGCAGCATCTCGGTGGATGAGATCCTCGGCTTCCGTGACGCGCTCCTTGAGATGCGGGTAGAGGCGGACCTCTCCGACTATGATCCGCTCGACATCGTGGGTACGGGCGGTGATGGCAAGAATACTTTTAATATCTCCACTACCGCCTGCTTCGTAGTGGCCGGCGCCGGTTATCCCGTGGTGAAGCACGGCAACTACGGTGCCACCTCCATCAGTGGGGCGAGCAACGTGATCGAGAGCCTCGGGGTGCGGTTCACCACCGACCGGGACCAGTTGCGCCGCAGCCTTGACAGCTGCGGATTGGCCTACCTCCATGCCCCGCTCTTCAGTCCCGCCCTCAAGGCGGTGGCACCGGTGCGGAAGAGCCTGGGGGTGCGTAACTTCTTCAATGTGCTGGGACCGTTGGTGAACCCGGTGCAGCCGCGCCACCAGATGCTGGGGGTTTATAACCTGGCCATGTCGAGGCTCTACAGCTACATCTACCAGGCGGAGAACAAGCGTTTCAGCATCGTGCACAGCCTTGATGGCTACGATGAGATTTCCCTCACCGACTCCTTCAAGGTTGTTTCCAACAGGGGAGAGCAGCTCTTTTCACCGGCCGATCTCGGGTTTGAGACCATCCCGCAGGAGTCGCTCTCCGGCGGGGACACGCCCGAAGAGGCTTCACAGATCTTCCGCCAGGTCTTGGCCGCCGAAGGCACGGAGGCGCAGATGAATGCGGTGCTGGCCAACGCCGCCTTCGGGATACAAACCATCGAGCAGCTGAAGCCCATCGGCGAGTGTCTTGAGATAGCGAAGGATTCTCTTTATAACAAAAAGGCACTACGCACGCTGGAGAGGTTCATAGAGATCAATCAGAAAGAAATTCTATAGTTCATTCACCATAGCTGACAGCTGATTGCTGACAGCTGAAAGCCAATTATCATGCAAGATATATTGAGCGAGATCATCGCACACAAAAAGATTGAGGTAGCAAGGCAAAAGGAGGAGACCCCTTTTTCATTGTTGGAGAAGAGGATATTGAAAGAAACAACTCCTTTTTACTCACTGAAAGCGGCATTGGAGCAATCAACCACAGGAATCATCGCCGAGTTCAAGCGGCGTTCACCCAGCAAGGGATGGATCAACAGGACTGCGGAGGTGACTCCTGTGGCAAAGGCTTATGAGGCTGCCGGGGCAGCAGCACTGTCGGTGCTGACCGATGAGCCCTACTTCGGCGGGACGCTGGCTGACCTGCGGACAGCCACGGAAAGCGTCTCCATCCCGGTGATGCGAAAGGAGTTCATCGTGGATGAGTATCAGATCTATGATGCGAAGCTATCCGGTGCCAGCGCGATCCTGCTGATCGCCGCCGCCATCACGATGGAGGAGTCGAAACGATTCACGGAGCTGGCAGAGCAGCTGCAGCTGGAGGTGTTGTTGGAGCTGCACGATGAGCGGGAGACGGATTACATCACCCCGATGAACCGGCTGATCGGTATCAACAACCGCAACCTGGGCAGTTTCGTCACCGACGTGCAGAAGTCGTTTCGGATGATCGACCTGCTCCCGTGTGAGTCTCTGCTGATCTCCGAGAGTGGCATCTCCGATCCTCAGGTTGTCCGGGAGTTACGCGATGCCGGCTATCGCGGCTTTCTGATAGGTGAAAATTTCATGAAGAGCAATAATCCGGGTGAGTCGCTTAAAACATTCCTGATAAAAATAAATAGCTGACAGCTAACCACTTCATCTTAAAGCTAAAAAAATGATTGTGAAAATTTGTGGCATGCGTGATGCGGATAATATCCGAGCTGTGGAACGACTGGGCATCGACTGGATGGGGTTTATATTCTTTTCCGGTTCTCCGCGAAATGTGGGTGAAGAGCTGAGTTATATTCCATCGGGTGTGAAGCGGGTAGGGGTCTTTGTCAATGAGCTTCCGGAGAGGGTGCAAGCGATCGCCTCAAAGAACCGGTTGCAGATCATTCAGTTGCACGGGAGTGAGTCGCCCGACTACTGCCACTCATTGAGGGCTTCGGGGTTCATCGTGGTAAAGGCGTTCGGGATGGAGAGTGAAAAACCTTTTCCTGCCGGGTTGGTGGAACAGT
>DURL01000014.1 GCA_012837345.1 Bacteroidales bacterium | reverse complement strand
TACTAACCTACTAACATTTACAACACTGAATCGGGATCGGGATCAGGGAAGTCAATGGTGTAATGCAATCCCCTGCTCTCCTTGCGCGCCATCGCTTGCTTGATCACCATGTACCCCACCTTGATGATGTTTCGCAACTCACATATCTCGCGCGACACTACTGAGCGATGGAAAAAATCTTCTGTCTCGCGAAACAAAATGTTTAACCGGTCCATGGCACGACGAAGCCGCAGGTCGGAACGAACAATACCCACGTAGGAAGCCATCAACTGCCCCACCTCACGATAACTCTGGGTGATCAGCACCATCTCCTCGGGAGAGCTTGTACCCTCCGCATTCCAGGCAGGGATATCCTCTCTGTATGGATACTGCCTGAACAACGGGAGCGAGTGTCTGGCAGCCGCATCGGCAAACACCACCGCCTCTATCAGCGAATTGGAAGCGAGCCGGTTGGCTCCGTGTAGACCGGTACAGGCACACTCACCGTTGGCATAGAGTCGTCCGATGCTGGTGCAACCATCCAGGTCAACCCGGATACCTCCGCAAAGATAATGGGCGGCAGGCGCTACCGGGATCATGTCACGGGTGATATCAATCCCATAGGAGAGGCATTTCTCATAGATTCCGGGGAAGTGCCTTCTGGTCTCTACTGCATCCATGTGGGTCACATCGAGATATACATGCTCTTCACCCCTCTCCTTCATCTCACTGTCGATGGCACGGGCCACGATGTCACGCGGTGCCAGCGAACCACGACGGTCATACTTCTGCATGAACTCTCTCCCGTCGACAGTTTTCAATACACCTCCATAACCCCGCATCGCCTCTGTGATCAGGAAGGAGGGACGGGCCCCGGGATGATAAAGGGCGGTAGGATGAAACTGGACGAACTCCATTCCCCTGATCTCACCCTTTGCACGGGCCACCATGGCAATGCCATCACCGGTCGCCACCAGCGGGTTGGTGGTGGTCTGATACACTGAACCGATGCCACCGGTAGCCATCATGGTGACACGTGAGAGGAAGGTATCAATCTCATTGGACTGCTGATCGAGGATATAGGCTCCATAACACTCAATGCCCGGGGTATGGCGGGTGACCACCTGCCCCAGATGGTGCTGTGTGAGGATCTCGATGGCAAAATGGTGGTCATAAACGTCAATGTGGGGATGACGGCGAATGGCATCGATCAGACTCACCTGTATCTCGGCCCCGGTGCTGTCCTTGTGGTGCAGGATACGGTTTTCGGAATGGCCCCCCTCGCGGTGCAAGTCGAAGTTACCCGTCTCATCACGATCGAAGTGTACTCCCCAGCTGATCAGCTCCCTTATCTGCGCGGGTGCTTCCCGCACCACCTTCTCCACCACCCGACGGTCACAAAGCCCTCCCCCGGCATCAAGTGTATCAGCAATATGCTTCTCAAAGTTATCCCACGGATTGGTCACCGAGGCGATGCCCCCCTGCGCATAATAGGTATTGGCATCTTCCAGGGGGTTTTTGGCCACAATTGCCACCGTTCCCTCTTTGGCCACTTTCAGAGCATAACTCATCCCGGCTATCCCGGAACCGATCACCAGGAAATCGTACCTGTGTACCATCGTTTGTCTGTTTCGTTTATATTTCTACAAAATTACACAATAATTGTGGCTTTTGACACAGAATCCTCATTATTCCGAGATCACCGGCCAAACCAGCGAAAGGATGTACGGGATGCCAAACAAAGTTAAAATACCCACTCTGTATTGTTCATATTGTTACAATTTGCTTACTTTGCATTGGTTGGAATAATCGTTGACAGTGATCGCCTGCAATCATCCCAATCCATAAAGCAGCCCTTCATCTGAATATCCATCACAAAAACAACAATAAGATGAAAATACCGGTATTCCTGCTTCTTGTTTTCTTTCTTTCTATCCCCGACGTATGGGCGACAAAGATCTCGCAACAAAGCGACAGCACCTTCATTCTGAAGGGAAGAGTCATTGGCAGCGACACCAACGATCCGTTGGCCAATGCCAGCATCATGGTCGAAGAGATGAGCATCTCAAGCGTCACCAATCAGGATGGTTACTTTTCCATCCGTGTCCCCTCTTCCACCCGCAACTTACAACTGGTGATCCGCTATCTTGGCTACCAGAACAGGGCGATCCCGGTGATCACCCTCATTGACAGCCCCAATAACCACATCCTGTTGACCCCCTCACCCATCCAACTGAATGAAGTGCTGGTGGTATCGGGCGACGGAAGAAACCTGGTGCGTGAAGCGTTGGAACGTATCCCGCAGAATTACGCCACAGATCCAAATATGATGATTGCCTTCTACCGGGAATCGGTTGAAAAGGGCAACAACTACATCTCATTGGTGGAGACAGTACTGGATATATACAAAGCTTCATACCGCTCTTATAACAATGATCAGGCGCGCATCTACATCGGCCGTAAAGCGACCGATATCACACCGCGGGATACGGTTCTACTCAAGTTCCAGGGAGGGATCAGTGATGCGCTGATGGTCGACATAGCCAAGAACCCGGAGATCGTCTTCGGTAGCGATGGCGCTGAATACAACTTTCATATTGAGGGTCTGATCAACATCAACAATAAGCCGCACTACATCATCGACTTTTCACCTACTGCAGGAATAGAGGAGATTCTCTTCCGGGGTACGATCTACCTGGATGCAGCCACCCTGGCTTTTGCCCGAATGGAGTTCAACATGAACGTGGAGAACCGAAAGGATGCAGCCAGCATCTTTATCAGGCGAAAACCCTCCAAGATGCGGGTGGAAGTAACCGAGGCCAGTTACATGGTAAACTATACGGAGAATGAGGGGAAATGGCACTTCAACTACAGCGGAACCAAGGTGTCATTTCGGGTCCGGTGGACCAACCGATTCTTTGGTCTCTTTTCCACCGCCTATACCATTCGATCTGAAATGGCCATCACAGACAGATACAACGACAACGTGATAAAATTTCCACGCAGGGAACGGATTCGTTCCACCGATGTCATTGCTGAGAAAGTGGAACATTTCCTTGACCCCAATTTCTGGGGAGCGTACAATGTGATCGAACCGGATCAGGAGATCAGCGAGGCGATCAAACGGCTGAGTGGCAAATTAAAGCGGAGAAACGAATAAAAAGAGAAAAGAGTTTGTTGTTAAAAATATTAGGCGTATCTTTGCAACCCGAATAATATTTAAAGTAATTCATTACAAAACAAGTATGTATTTAGATTCTGCCAAAAAGAAGGAAATCTTTGCAAATCACGGAAAGTCTAACACTGATACTGGCTCACCAGAAGCGCAGATAGCATTGTTTTCATACCGTATTTCGCATTTGACTCAACATCTGAAGTCAAACAAAAAAGATTATAACACGGAACGGTCATTGAGAATTTTAGTTGGTAAACGTCGTCGTTTACTCGATTACCTGATTGAGACTGATATCGAAAGGTATCGCGCAATTATCAAGAAATTGGGCATCAGAAAATAATTTTCTCACAGAAAAAAATGAAAAAGAGGGTAGAGTCACATTTTACCCTCTTTTTGTTGTTTTTAATAACGGGCAACATATCAGATGGATACCGATCAATGAGAGGAATAAAGATGAAAACATATTGTAAAACTATGTTTTATAATATGTTTTTTTATTTTGCCCATTCAAATGAGAGACCTATCTTTGTATCGATAACCTAAAACAATCTTTTTTACCTTAATGCTGATATCACGTTAACCATCACAAAAGGGGCCTTCTCGTTCGAGGTGGCCTCTTTTTTTTACCTCATGAGATCTAGACCAGCGTTACTTTGATTCCTTTCTCCCGTATGATCTGCACAAGGTTCTGAGGAGCTCCCTTATCCGTAATGATATGATCCACCCTTTCAATATCGCAAATCTTGCCAAATCCCTGTTTCCCAAATTTGGATGAATCAGACAACACAATCACCTCTTTGGCCGCATCCAGCATGTAATGGTTGAGATGCGCCTCTCCTATACTGCTGGTGGTCAACCCGAAATCAATACCTATCCCATCCACACCAATAAACAATTTGTTGCACATCAATCCACCCAGAAACTGCTCTGTGTACGGCCCGATAACAGAAGCTGAGCTTTTACGCATCACGCCTCCTAACTGGATAATCTCCACGTTTGGGTTATAGCAAAGCGTCAACGAGACCTTCACCGATGGAGTGATCACCGTCAAGGGCTCAGTCATGGATATCTTACGTGCGAAATAGAGCAGGGTCGTACCGGATGCAATAATAATCCGGTCATCCTTCTTGAGTAATTGCACTGCTGCATTGGCAATGCGTATTTTCTCATCTACCATGATCTTCTCCTTCTCATCAATATGTCGGTCATTGATCAGAGAACTCAGGGGGCTTGCCCCTCCATGGCTTCGCAAAAGCATCTTCTTACCTTCAAGCTCTTTCAGGTCTTTGCGAATGGTTACTTCCGAGACACCAAGAACCTCGCTGAAATCCTGCACAGTAACATATCCTTTTTTTTCAAGTTGATCCAATATGACCCTGTACCTTTGTCCACTGTTTCTTTTTTGAGGAGAATCTTTCATTATGTTATCAAATTACGTCACTAAAAAATAGAGTATGTTAACTTACCGGAATCAATAATAGTCCGGTCATTTACCTCCAAAAAAACTGCCTTCATAGCATTAAAGGACAAATGTACGAAAAAGTATAACGATTGCAAAAGAGTATAAATGAATAGACTGTTTATTTATGATCGGCTACTTATCACGAGCATGAATTAGCGCAATCGCTTTTTCAGCAACAAACTGTCCTTATTATTGATGATCATAAAACAATAAATAAGCTTCGTTTTATTTCGTTTTATTTCGTTTTTATTTGTTTATTTCAAAATAAGGTTCTAATTTTGTTGCGATCATTCAACTAAAAAGTTCCTGAGTTTACTTTCTCAAGTATCTGTAGGGTGAAATGATCTTTCTATGCAAGTATTGATCATTCAAATCTCCGTGCAAAAAGAACGGGTAAATAATATGAAGAATGGAACAGTTAACTTTAGTTCATCTATTTACCCTTAAAATTATTCAATTTCATCCGAGTAGGCGGCTAAACATGCCTACCCGGGAAGTTTTATCAAAAAGAGCGGAACGACATACTCATTATGATTGGACAGCATATTCGAAACATATCAACGTATTCAAACTAAACAGGATCACTTAACTTGTGAATATCTCTTTTTTGATTCTTTTTCTTTTTATTTCTTTCGTTTATATTTTTTTTAATCAAATATTTCTTATATTTTTGACGTATCAATATCATATTTTATGGAACGTAAACAATTCATAGAACTTTTAAAGAACTCAAACTCAGCTGTAGACTGGGATTTCATTGTAATTGGGGGAGGTGCCACCGGCCTGGGTATTGCGGTCGATGCAGCCAGCCGCGGGTACAAAACAGTGCTGCTTGAGCAGGCTGATTTTGCCAAGGCAACATCCAGTCGCAGCACCAAACTGGTGCATGGGGGAGTTCGTTACCTGCAAAAGGGGGATGTGGCTTTGGTCAGGGAGGCGCTTCATGAAAGGGGTCATCTTAGCAGAAATGCGCCTCATCTGGTGAAAAACCAGCGTTTCATTATTGGCAACTACCAATGGTGGGAGAAACCCTTCTACACACTGGGGTTGACATTTTATGATATCCTTGCCGGCAAGATGAGTCTGGGACACTCCCTCCCGATGAGCAAGAAAGAGGTGATCAAGCACATACCACAAATAGAGCAGAAAAACCTGAAGGGCGGCGTGGTATATCATGACGGTCAGTTCGACGACTCACGCCTGGCGATCAACCTGATGCAGACAGCTATAGAACAAGGAGGGGTTGTGGTCAACTATGCAGGTGTGACCGGACTCATCAGAGACAAGCAAAACAAAATCACGGGGGTTCTTGTTGAAGACAAGATCGACGGGGGCACCTTCGAGTTAAAAGGCAAATGCATCATCAACGCCACCGGCATCTTTGTAGACAAAATCATAAAAATGGACAACCCGGAGGAGAAACCATTGGTTCGTCCCAGCCAAGGCGTACACGTGGTGGTTGACAAATCTTTTTTAGAGAGTGACGATGCGATTATGGTACCCAAGACCAGCGATGGCAGGGTGATGTTTGGTGTACCCTGGCACAATCGCGTCATCCTGGGCACCACCGATACCCCCGTAAAAGAGTTTGTGCTGGAACCAAAAGCTTTGGAAGAAGAGGTGGATTTCATTCTGGAAACAGCCGGAAGATATCTGACGAAAAAACCACAACGCAAAGATGTCCTTTGCGTATTTGCAGGACTCAGACCTCTGGCAGCACCCCGGAAGCATGCGGAAGAGGCCAAGACGAAAGAGATATCCCGCAGTCACAAGCTGCTGGTCTCTGACTCCGGTCTGGTCACCATCACCGGTGGCAAATGGACCACATACCGCATCATGGCTGAGGAAACCGTAAACCTGGCATTAAAAACCAAAGGGATGAAGCAGAAACCATGTAAGACACGGAATCTGAAGATCCATGGCTACAAAAACAACCCCGACCGAAACAACCATCTCTATATCTATGGCAATGATCAGGATGCAATCATAAAACTGCAAAAGAGCAATCCGGAATATGCAGAGAAGCTGCACCCAAAAATGGACTATACAGTAGCGGAAGTAGTATGGGCGGTACAAAATGAGATGGCCTGCACGATCGATGATGTCTTGGCTCGACGGGTGAGAGCATTGTACATGGATGCCAGAAGATCTGTGGAGATGGCTCCTGCAGTTGCATCTATCCTGGCCAGAGAGCTGAAGAAGGACAAAGCATGGGAAGAGGAGCAGGTCAGTGAGTATCGTGCAATGGCAAAAAATTATTACCTCTCCTGAATTGAAGAAACGATGATTCACGCATCAAATAAACAACATATAGCACTCAAAAAAAGAACAAGTATATGATTGGTATCTTAAAACCACCAAAGCACAAGGAGTTGTTGCCAGAAGAAAAGATTGATCCCACCTATAAGAGGTTGCGATTCCAGGTGTTCATGGGTATTTTCATCGGATATGCCGGTTACTACCTGGTCAGGAAAAACTTCTCACTGGTCATGCCCGATCTCATTGAACAGGGCTACTCAAGAGGTGCGCTGGGTATCATCGCATCAGCTGTCTCCATCTCCTATGGTCTGAGTAAGTTCCTGATGGGCGGGGTATCAGATAGAAGCAATGCACGGATCTTCATGAGCCTGGGGCTTCTGCTGTCAGGGGTAACCATCCTGAGCCTGGGCACCATCCCGCTGCTCACCTCCTCGGTTGCCATCATGTTCATTCTCATGTTTGTAAACGGATGGTTCCAGGGAATGGGCTGGCCTCCCTCCGGCAGGGTCATGGTCCATTGGTTTTCCACAAAGGAACGGGGCACGAAGATGTCGATCTGGAATGTCGCACACAACATTGGCGGCGGCCTCATTGGACCGCTTGCCATCCTGGGCGTTGCCATCTTCGGTGATTGGCAGAGCAAATTGTATTTCCCGGCAATGATTGCAATCATCGTCTCATTCATCGCCTATCTGCTCATACGCGATACCCCACAGTCCTGCGGACTGCCCAACATCGAAAAGTACAAGCACGATTATCCGAAGGATTACAACGAGAGCTACGAGAAGGAGTTTACCACCAGGGAGATATTCTTCAAATATGTATTCAACAATAAATTTCTCTGGTTTATTGCTCTGGCGAATATCATGGTTTATCTGGTGCGTTACGGCGTGCTCGATTGGGCTCCTACCTATCTGAAAGAGGCGAAAGACTTCTCCGTGAATGAGTCGGGGTGGGCATATTTTGCCTATGAGTATGCCGGTATTCCCGGGACACTCCTCTGTGGCTGGATATCCGATAAGCTGTTCAAGGGAAGAAGAGCCCCTGCGATTGTCATCTATATGCTGCTGGTGATGGTCGCTATCTATGTCTACTGGCAGAATCCTCCGGGAAACCTTTTAATCGATAACATCGCACTGATTGCCATCGGTTTTCTGATATACGGTCCGGTGATGCTCATCGGTGTACAGGCCCTTGACCTGGTGCCCAAGAAAGCGGCAGGAACAGCTGCCGGCCTTACGGGATTGTTCGGATACCTGGGAGGTGCTCTCGGAGCAAACATAGCCATTGGGTTCATTGTGGATCACATGGGATGGGATGCGGCATTCATCATGATGCTGATTGCCTGTATACTTGCGATCCTGTTCACCCTGTTCACCTGGAATACGGAGAAAAAGAGATTGCAGGCCGATTAAGTAAACCAAAACAAACAAATAAATGAAACGATTATTATTCCTTCTCTCACTGATCATCTCTCTGGCAGCACAGTCACTCTATGCCCAGACATACAGACCCATCTACGGATGGTCGGACGACATCAACGCGCGGCTGGAGGGTTTCCTGAACTCCACCCTCATCATGCAAGAGCGAAAGGTGGCGGTTTTTGACTGTGATGGCACCACCTTCGGGCAGGTTCCTCACTACCTGGCAGACGAGGCTTTGTATCAGTACGCCGATGAGGTCCTAAGAAAGCGTAACGACAAGGAGGCGGCGGCCAAGCTGGCCATCCTCGACCGTATGGTAAAAAATGGAGACAACGTGGGTAAGCAATATGTTGAAGACAGGGTGCACTTCCTGGCGGGGCTGACACAACAAGAGATTGAAAATATCGGGTACAACTGCTACCGCACATCCTACAAAGGTAAGTTCTACCCGGAGATGAAGGCGTTGATCGCAAACCTGAAGGAATATGGATTTGAGGTATGGATACTGACTGCTTCACCTGAATTTCTCTATCAGAAGTTCGTGGCAGAAGAACTGGGTATCCCCAACGTCAACATCCTTGGGGCAAAATGTGTGGTTAAAGAGGGAAAGACAACCGGAGAGATCATCCCCCCCATCCCGCAGGATGATGGGAAGGCACATACCATTGAAACATTCATCAAAGCACGACCCTTAATCGTGGGGGGCAATAGTCGCGGTGACATGGATATGCTCAACGAGTCGTTTGGCCTGAAAATCGTGGTGAACCCCGATGATGTAACCATAAGAGGTGCAGAAGATGGTCCCATGAGCGGACACACGGTGAAATCTTACTGGGAAAAAGAGGGTGCGCTGATCGTCAACTGTGACGATGTGGCTGACCCTAAGGTGCAATTTCATACTTCGCGATGGAAGATCAGAGAAAACCGGCCCAATCCCAAGATGGCCCATTAACATTATCAAAAAGATGCGTTCAATAAGCAACAATCCCATACAAGCAGATGGCTCCCGGTGTAAACAGATGAATCAGATTCATCTCAGTAGAACCCTGGGAGCTATCCTTCTTTCCCTTGCCACCCTTTTCAGCTTCACCAACTGTAGCTCCTCCTCTTCACAGGAGGTGCAAAAGCTGATTCCCGACAACACAGTGATTGCACACCGTGGCACCATCTATTGGGCTCCTGAGCTCACCGAAGCTGCATTCCGCTGGGCACGCAACAGCGCAGCCGATTACCTAGAACTGGATGTGCACCGCACGATAGATGGCCACCTGGTGGTCATGCACGACAAGACGTTGAAGCGTACCACCAACGTAGGCGATCTATTTCCGGGCAGAGAGAATGATCCCATCGGGACCTTCACACTGGGTGAGATCCTGCAACTGAGTGCCGGCGTTGCGTTCAACCAGAAAAATGCCGGACAGGCAAGAGCCTCCTACGAAAAAGAGGGGGTGCTGATATTTGAGGATGTGTTCAGAATTGCCGAAGGGAAGCGAATCAAAAGAAATAGGGATGGAAGCCGCCTGTTCAGCATCACAGACACAGGTGAATATCTATTTGAATATGAGGATGATCCCGCTGAAAACGGACACAGACCCGGTATCTACATTGAAACCAAGGCCACCCAAAGCTATCCCGACCTGGAAAAACAGATTTACGAGTCGCTGACAGCCTTTGGCTGGAATCCCCTTGAAGCAAGCGGACAGACCAACATCAGTCGGGATCTGTATCAGGATGGGAAAGTAAATATCGGGAACACCAGAGGGAAGGTTTTGGTACAAACCTTCTCACGTGAAGGGATGCTTCTCTTCCGGGACTATTTTAGAGCAGAGATACCCACCAGCTTCCTGGTGAAAAGTCCCACCCCCGATGATCCAGACTATGTAACAAAAATTGATGAGATCATCGCATTTGCACTGGAGAGCGGTGCTCAGTTTATCGGCACCAATCTCTCGCTGCAAGCCGGAGAGGTGAGCAACAGACTTTTCCTCGATAAGATCAGGGAAGCGGGGTTGAAGATCAACATCTACTCATTCAACACCACCGACCAAATGGATGCCTACTTCAACAAGGATGGAAAAGAAAGTATTACTCCCTTGCTGAATGGAATGATTACCAACAGGACCGATCTCACCACCCACTTTTACAAAGAAAAGGATCAAAGGCCAATAGAGCCTTCACATGATCCGGTGGAAATATTGGATGAGTTGGGCTATTGACACTGACACCTGCTTGCCGGATCAGTCAATGGGTTTAAAAACAATTGAAAAGAGAAATCAGGAACTCTTGAACGGTATAGCAATAATTTTTAAAAGACAGTTTTTTACATCATTTGAGAGATTAATATGAAATATTTGACTAAGTATCTGTTGCTTTTTTCCTTACTCCTCCAATTTGCAGCATGCAGTAGCAAGGAAGAAGATCCTATAAACGAGTTCGATGTACAATTTGAACTTCCTGCCTTAATTGATATCGCCAAAGGAGGAGAACACCTTTTTAAGGTAAAAGAGGGGAGATCACCCTTGACCACGGACCAGTTTATTTTAGAGTCAGATGCGGGGATATCTTTTGTCTCTCCTATCATCAAGAGCTCCTCAGAAAGCTTCACCATCCGTCTGGGCAGCGATCTCAAGTCCGGGTATCACAATGTCTACATCAGAAGAGACACACGAAAAAAACTGTTTGGGAAAACCTACCTGAACATTGTTGATGATATTGGTTTTGTGCCGGATGAAGGCACTACCATTTACGGAATTGTTTCCACTGGCGATGGATCTCCTGTGGAAAATGTAGTGGTATCCGATGGGGTGGAGGTGACCCTGACAAATGAGGAGGGTATCTACCAGCTGAAATCAGCCAAGAGGCAAGGTTTTGTATTTATCTCCATACCGGGTGGGTACGAGGTCTCATCCAAGGGGGTGCTGCCCCAGTTCTTTTACACGCTGAAAGGAGCTCCCAACGTGGTCGAACGGGTCGATTTCTCACTGAAGAGAGTGCCAAACCAGGACGACTACAAAGTTTTCATGCTCGGGGATATGCACCTCGCCAACCGTACCAGCGATCTGAAGCAATTCGCCGAGTTCACCACCGACCTGAACAGCTACAGGGAGCAACATAGCGGGGAGAAGATGTATGCCATCGCGCTGGGTGACATGACATGGGAGTTGTATTGGTACAAAAACAGTTATGCTTTCCCCGAATATCTGAACACCGTCAATACCCAACTGAAGGATCTGCAAATATTCCATGTCATAGGGAACCACGACAATGATTACAAGGGAACATCCGATTTTAGTGCGGAAATCCAATTCAGGAATTTGATTGCACCCACCTATTACTCTTTCAACATCGGCAAGGTACATTATGTGGTGATCGACAACATCGATTGCAGCAACTACGACGGTTCCGAATCCCGAAATTATCAAAAGAGCATCACCAGCGAACAACTGAACTGGC
>DURL01000130.1 GCA_012837345.1 Bacteroidales bacterium | reverse complement strand
TCATCTTTTGCCACCGCACCATCAACCAGCGTGACGATCCTGCGTGCCCGATCAATCACGCGCTGGTCGTGTGTGGAGAAGATCAGGGTGATCCCCTCCTCCCGGTTAAGTTGCTGCATGATATCCAGCAGGTTGAATGCCGATTCGGTATCGAGGTTGGCCGTCGGCTCGTCGGCAAGAATAAAACGTGGCCGGGAGGCGAGCGCACGTGCCACTGCCACCCGTTGCTGCTGGCCACCCGACAGTTTGGAGGGACGCACATCCATCTTATCCTCCAGTCCCACCTGCCGCAGGAGCTCTTCGGCACGTAATTCCATCACCTCTCTCTTCTCCTTCTGCAGCAGCATGATGAACGAGACATTCTCCCTGGCGGTAAGCACCGGCAGCAGGTTATAGCTCTGGAAGACGAATCCGATGTTATGCAGGCGGAAGTCTATCAGCTTCGACTCTTTCATCCCCGTGATATCCACCCCGTCGATGATCACCTCTCCCGATGTGGGCTTATCCAGTCCACCGACTATATTGAGCAGGGTTGTCTTGCCGCTGCCCGAGGGACCCACAATGGCAGTGAACTCTCCCTCCGAGAAAGCCAGTGACACCTCGTTGAGCGCGCGCACCGGCACCACAGTGCTGTTGTAAACCTTGGTCAGATTGTTTGTTTCAATTATTTTCATCTCTCAATTATCTTTTCTGGTTATTGACAATGGATTGTATCCCGGCCTCTCCCTACTCTGCCCTGACCGCCTCTGCCGGCTTCAGCTTCATCACCCGCAGGGCAGGGATAAGTGCAGAACACAGTGCGGTGGCAGCCACCATCAGGGTGAGGGTGACAAAGAATGAGGGCTCCAGGGTGGGATAGATCACCGATGAGAATCCCATGTATTGCATCGAATCGCCACCCACGAGCGCCAGGTTGATCCCGCTCTCACCGATCAACTGTAGGGTGATCCCACCCAGCAACAACCCACCGGCAGCACCCAGCAGGGTAAGGAAGGAGGTCTCCAGCAGGATCATCCCAAACACCTTCCTGCGGTTCATCCCCACCGCCATCAGCATACCCATCTCCTGTATCCGTTCGTACACCGCCATCAGCATGGTGTTCACCAGTCCGAACGCTACAGCCAGCAGGATGATCAGCAGGATGATAAACATCATCACCCCGAACATCTCGTTCATGTAACCCAGCTCAGGCGACACTTCCGACCAGCTGCGCACCTCCAGCTCCGGAAACGATGCCCGCAGCGATGCGCTCAAACGCTCTGTTTCCTCCATTGCATCAAGCACCACCGCCACCTCGCTCACCATGTAATCAGCTCCCAGCTGTGCCAGCAGATCTGACTGTCGGAGGTAGACCTTCCGCTCGTCGAAGGTGGTGTTGGAGGTCCGGTAGATACCACAGACCCTGAAGGCGGCGGAGATGATCTCATTGTGCTCATCCTGGAAGGTGAGCACCACCCGTGATCGCACCTGTGCCTTGATCTTATCGGCAAGTGTCTGGCCGATCAGGAGTAGGTTCCGCCCCTCCACATCGAGATACCGTCCCTCAATGATATTGGATTCAATATCGGTTGTCTGATCCTCCATTGCCGCATCCACACCGATCAGCTGCACCCCTGTGGTGAGGGTGGTGGTGGCCAGCATGCCGCTCACCATGGTCCGTGCAGAGTAGGCCTTTACCTCCGGTGCTGCATCAAGGGTGGTGAAAAGAGCTTCCGGCTTCTCAATATGATTGCGGATGTTGTCATCTTTCAGAAATTCGGGGTTGTGTATCTGGATATGTGAGATATGTTGTTCAATGGTGGTACGCTGTCGCTCTGCCATCATACCATTGGTTATCCCCAGGGTCATCACTGCACCCCACAATCCCACGGCGATCGCCATGATCATTGCCAGACTCCGCTTCTTGTTGCGCCACACGTTGCGCCAGGAGATGATGGTTATTGTTTTCATGATCTCATCGTTTTACATCTATGATTTTGAGGGTGTATGCTTTGCGGATGGGGTAGAGTCCTATCAGGAAAGCGATGACCAGCACCACCAGTGCCTGTGAGATAATAACCTGAGGGTTATCCGAGAAAGGCATCACCGGCTCAAAACCCGCATCCACGATGGCGTCTGCCATCTCACCGGTCAGCCTGATGGGGAAGTGATGGAAGTAGAGCACCAGTGGTACCGACAGCAGCATGCCGGCAGCAGCACCGGTAAGTGAGATGAAGAGCGACTCGAAGAAACAGACCATGGCCAGGCGAGAGCGTTTCATCCCGAGCGATATCAGCATGCCGAACTCACGCTGCCGCTCAATCATCATGGTGATGATGGTGCCGAAGATGCCGAAGCCCACCACGATGTAGAGGATCAGCATCATCAACAGGGTGCTGGTGGTGTCGAACTTCATCAGCGTGAGCAGATCCTTCAGCAGCTCCTCCCAATGGAGAGCACGGTACCAGTCGCTGTCCAGCTTGCTGTTCAGCTCCTCCACGATGGCCCTGCTCCGCTTCGGATCATGCGGCATCAGCACCAGCGAGGTGAGCCGCTCCTCCGCCATGTAAAACCATTGTGCGGCAGGGAGCGACATGTAGATGGTGTTGTTGTTCATCTCCGACACCTTCATGCGGATGATCCCTTTCACGCCAAACCTGCCGGCGGCAGTGGCACCTTGGAACCCCTGGCTGAGGAGCGTGAGCGTATCGCCGGTGGTCACCTTCAGGATGGAGGCCAGCCCCTCCGCCAGCACGATACCATCATCACCGGTGGCGACAAAGTCACCTGTGATCAGATCATCTGTCAGATTGTTCATCCGGCGCTCCTTCTCCGGGTCTACCCCCATCACCATGATGCCGCGTGTCACCTCATCGGTGGCGACAAGGGCGAAGTTCTGGATGCGCGGCACCCAGTAGTCGACAGGTGAGGAGAGCTGCTTCACCACCTCTTTCAGCTCCTCATCGAACAGCAACGCGTTGTCCATCGAGGGCTCCTCCTCGAAGAGTGGATCCTGAATCTGCACGTAGCCGGTACTGTAGGTCACCATGCTCTCAATCATCCGCTCGTAGGAGCCTCGCTCCATGGAGTTGAAGGTGATGGCCAGCAGCACGGCGAAGAGCACCGAGCTCATCGATATCAACGAACGCTTCCTGTTGCGCCAGAGGTTTCGCCACGCAAGTGTGAGTACTATTTTCATCGTTATCGGGTTGAATGATTGAATGATCTCAACTATTTCACCCTTGTCAGGTTCTGTAGTGAGAAGAAATGCTGCTCCGGCCGGATGGTGAAGTCGGCCTTCTCAATGGTCAACAGGGTTTTCTGTCCCTGCTTACCGTGAGGGATCATCTCCCACACCGTAGGGATGGTTCTGCCCCCCATCTCTTTGATCTCCCGGAAATGCATCGTACTGACAAGATCACCCAGGTCATCGAAGTTCTCCACTTGCAGGGGCAGGTAATGCTTTTCAGTGATCCAATAGACCACCTTGTCATACACCACCGCTGTTTCGGGTTTGGGGATCAGCTCCACCACGTAACAGGGCTCACCGTTCACCGTTTCACTCCGCAGCAGCCGCTGCGTGAAGTCATCCACGGCTGAGAGCCCCTCCACCAGGTCGTCATTGGTGAAGTCCGATCCCATCCAGGATTGCGACATCATGGAGGGGGGCATCTTGACGGTGCGGTCGATGCCCGGCACGTAGTTCCACATCTCCTTTCCCCGTTTGAGGAAGGAAGTCCCCTGATCGCGCGCGGGAGCGGTGACGTAGATCAGCGCATAGTCGTTCCCAAGGCTCCATGCTTTCATCGATATCTCACGTGTATAGCGAGGTCTCACTGTCTGCATGGTCATCTCCTGGTAGGAGGCGTCGCCACGCATATTCTCCTCCATCCTGCGCACGATCTCCCGCGCCTCTCCCTGTGCCGTTGCGTTGGCAAGAGAACAGAGGATCAGCATACCTGTAAAGAGTATTGAATAAGATGATTTCATATTTTTAGCTATTTGATGTTTCATACACAGTTGCGCAACTGCTCTGATCAGACCTGTTCTGCCACCGGCAGCTTATCCACGATGAACACCTCTTTCATCCTGTTCCAGAAACGTTCAATCTCATCGACCGGGATGAACTCAGGCGTAAGCACGTACTGAATTGAAAATCCCTTTATCAGGAAGGAAAAGAAGAGCATCTGCGGCATCGGGTCGGGGAACCTGTCGGCGAAGAACTTATAGGTCAGTTGCTGGTATCTCACGAACATCTCACCTTTCAGGATATTCCGTTGAATCAACTCCAGCACGCTCTTCTGCATGGAGAGTTGAAAGTAGAGCATCCAGTACTCCCTGTCGCTGTTCATCGAAGAAGTGAAGTTTCTGAAGAAGAGCTCCATCTCCTCGTTGGTGATCTCCTCGTCACTGTCGGGGTTAAGCAACCTGCTTACCAGCTCTATGAAACGATTGAACAACTGTACCAGTATCTCCTCCTTACTCTCAAAATAGTTGTATACCAACCCTTTTGAGATACCTGCCTCATCGGCCAGTGCACTGATGGAGGTGGCATAGAACCCCTTGTCGGCAAAGAGCTTGAGCGCGCTGTTCAATATCAGCTCTCTCTTCTCCTCCCTGATATCCTCGAACTGTTTTTGTGTGCGTGGTGACATATATTTTGTTTTAGTATGAATATTTCAACGACAAGAGCCAGTAGGATCCGGCTTGTGCCAAGAGTGATCCCTTTTCCCCTCCGGCAACGATCTGTGCCATCCACTCGAGATCCAGATCGGTAAGGAGTGAACAGGTGAGCCTGGGCATCACGATCATCGCATCCGCGTCAGGAAGCATCATTGCCGAGAGACCACCCTGCAACAGGCTGGTGAAAGTATAATCGCCGCTGAGGGTAACCGCATATTTCGAGAACATGATGTTATCGGGACGCAGGGGCTGGGTAAGCATCATCAGCTGCTCCTCTGCCCTGCCATATCCTCCGTTGTACAACAGTTCGAGCAATGCGAAAATCCCGTTTCCGAACATGTAGTCGATGCCGGTGGAGAGAACAAGGTTGGAACGATTAACGCCGGGCCTCTCCTCCAGGTCATGGAACCAGCTCCCCTCCCCTTTGAAGCCGGCACCACCAATGCTGCCGGCCCACCCCATGCCGAGGACCAGCCGGTTGCGATAGTAGCCGGCGACGGTCTGCAGGTCGTACCCCTTGTGGTTCAAGGAATAGAGCAGCGCAGCGGTGCTCTCGCGTGCCACCCGGGCAGGAGCATATCCCAGCTCAATACGGGAAGCAAAACCGAAGTGATATTGCACCCGCACTGCATCCGCACCGGGCCGCTCCGGGTAATCCAGATCGAAGAAGGAGTAGCTGTTGAAAAGGTCGTTGGGGTTCGATACCATGGTCACCCCCCAGTTGATCCGCTGACGTCCTACCCTGAAGCGCCACTTTTCAGTAGTATAATCAAGATATAGCCTGTCAACCATTGAGTGTCCCAACCATGCACCCCGATTCATCCATACCCGGGAGAGATCCATCACTCCGGGATCCTCATCCAGCATATCTCCGAAAAATGGATAGTCACTCAGCATCGGATTGTAGAAGAGCCTGCTTCTCCCCTCTGCCACGAACGAGTATCTATTGTTCATATTCCACCTGTAGTTGAGACGGAGGTGCAGCAGGTTGTCAAATTGGGGATCTGAGAAATCGTTGTTGAGCCGTACCCCTCCCATCTCCCTGAGGTATCCGCTAAGCTGGTGTGTGGCACCACCCTCCAGATACTGCGCTGAGAGCTGCCCTGAGGCAAGCAGCAAGAGAATAGACAGGAATGCTGTTCGAATCATGGCGTAAAGCATTTTAGTTGAACAACAATTTTTGACTGAACGGTTAGTCAAAGATGAAGGATATTTTTTAATTCTGCAATTTTTTTATGTTAAATATTTATTTTTTTTTTCAGCTACTGCCATGTCAGCAGATTCATGCCGGCATGCCGTAGCCCGGTATTATCTTTCTGCACCGGTCAGGCAGCTCATTCAGGCTGTTCCGATCAATTATGATTGATTGA
>DURL01000129.1 GCA_012837345.1 Bacteroidales bacterium | reverse complement strand
TGGTGATTGACATCGAGCAGTACACCCTGCAGAATGAGACCTTCCGTACTGCTGTATGGACCGGCAGCCTGATGCAGATGACGGTGATGACCCTGCAGCCGGGAGAGGATATCGGACTGGAATTACACACCACTATCGATCAGTTCCTGCGGGTAGAGCAGGGGAGTGGCATCATGATGATGGGTGACACGGAAGAGAACCTCGATTTCCAGGAGCGGGTGGAGGATGATTTTGCCATCTTCATCCCGGCGGGCAAGTGGCACAACCTGCTCAATGATTCCGATGAGCCGTTGAAACTATATTCAATTTACGCTCCCGTAGAGCATCCACATGGCACCGTGCACGAGACCCGTGAAGAGGGGATCGAGCATGACCACGATCACTAAACCCTCTTCTACAGGATCATTAGTGACTCCATGAAGTTGCGCAAGTCGAAGGTCACCTCCATCAGGCTCTTGCCACCGGTGAGCTCCCGGATCTCCCTGTCAGCCGACAACGGGTCGGTACGTCCGTTCCCCATCCGGTCCATCACCGAGTAGACCTTGTCCCAGTATTCCTTGTGTTTCTGCCAGGCATCGTGTGAGGCAGTGCCGCCCTGTGGCTTTCTGCTCTCCAGTAGAGGATTCATCTTGGTACGGTAGTCCTTGGCTGTGCCTCGTGCGATCTCCACATATTTCTCTACCCGCTGGAACTCAGCCTCCCCTCTCAGGTGGGTGGCTTTGAAGTAGGTCACGTCGGCTGTCTGGCCCGCCCACGCCTTGTTGGCATGGAGGATGCCGTTTCTCTGCAGCACACTGAGGTCGCGATAGGCATCGCCCAGTTTCGCATGGGTGATGTTCTCCCACGAGTGGGTGGGGCTTTGACCCGTTTCGGCACGGTAGGCCCGATTCCACGCCTCCTGAGCTTCGGCATGCCATGCCACCACGGAGGTGGGTTCGCCGTTCTTCATCGGTGGGAGGGGTCTGCCGTCGGCTCCGGTTTTCACTTTGATGCCGGCGTCATAATCCATGTTGACTGTTTTGGTGCCCAGCAGATCCTCAGCCTCCACCGTCTCACCCCGGGCCTGCTTGTCGCGTGCCCGCTGCAGTTCTGCCGGATCGGGCCGGTTGCGGATGGGCTCAAGCTCCTCCCTGCTCCATCCGGCGGCAGCCATCTCATCCTGGAACCGATTCTCCACCTTCTGGTGTACGCGGTCCATGGAGTTGCTGTAACGCTTGATCATCTCCAGGTTGGCGGGATCCCTCTGCAGTCCCTTCATGATCATCTTGGCCTGTGGCGAACTGTGTATCCCGGCTGAACAGTCGTCCAGATCGGTGAGCATCTTCTTGATCTCCGACATGGGGGCACCTTCCCTGCGTGCCTGTTCCAGCTTTTCGAATGACTCCCGGTAGGTGGCAACCCTGTTACGGCCATCCGACACCTGTTCCCTGTACACCGCCATCTCTTCAGTGGTAAGCGGGCGATTGAAATCGTCTATATCTTTTGCAGCAGCTGCTTTTTTTCTGGCAGTGGTGGTCGCATCGCCTTGAGCCGCTTTGGGGGCGTTGGGTCCATCGAGGGTGGCCAGCTCACCGCGCGGGCGGGCTAGCGCTGTGGAGATTTTGCCGGCACCGAATGCGATGGCTTTATCCCGGATAAGTCCCTTTGCCGCCTCCCAGGCTGCTCCCTGTAACCCTTCGCTGATGCCGCCTCCCTGATTGACTGCCTCTTCAAATCCCTTGAACCCGTCTACCGCGATGCCTGTGGCCGTGTTGTAGGCTCCCGCCACGTTGAGGAAGGCGCCGCGGGGACCCCCTTCGATATAGCCGGTGACACCCTGGTAGACATTATTTACATACTGACCTCCAAAGAGGGAGAGCCCTGTCATAGAGTAATCGGCTGCCGTCTTCACCACCTCCGCCGTCTGCAGTCCCACATCAGCCCATTCAGCCTTGTTCAACTGCTTCCTGCCGGCGACTGTTTCCTCTTCCATCATGGTACGATAGTAACCGCGTGCCACCTCACTGGCCTCTGCCACGATCGATTGCACTTTTGTCTCATCCATGTCGCTCACCATCTCTCCCCGGTAGCGTGTGTTGATGATGTTACGCACCTGCTCTGCCTCTTTATCAGGCAGCTTGTCGGCCATGTCGTATGCCTTGCGGATGCTGCGGCTCATGTTTTCCAGCCGTCGCTGGTTGTCGGCGATGTGCTGGATGAAGCTGCTGCGGGCATACTCATCCCAGGGAGAGCGGTTGTGTACGATCTCGCCCGTCTCTATGGTGGCGATGCGGTCTCTCTCCGCCTGTAGGTCGGCCTGCGCTCCCAGGATATGTAACTGTAGCGCTTCGCGCCGCTGTGGGTCCTTCTCACGTGCAAGCTCTTCACGATCCTTCACCAAGTTCTTATTAATCACAGCCATATTGATGCGGTGGAACTGAATCGTCTCCTCATCCAGTTTTTTTCGCTCGACTGCTGACTTGTCTTCTTCGGGGTGAAGCGGGTTGGCACCCTCCAGGTCGGCAGTTTTTTCCTCCTGTGTGGCCCTGGTGGATACCGGTGCCGGGGCAGCTCCCTCCATCTCCGCGTGGAAAGCCAGCAGCATCTCTGCCGGGAGGAAGAGTGATTTGGGATCATGGTCATACTCCTCCCACCGTTCATCCTCACTCCAGGTGACGGCTATTCTGAAGAATGCCTCTGCCAGCCGGTTCTTTTGCTGTTCCCTGTTGAGTTGTTGCAGCCACATCTTCCAGTTTGTTTTCGACTCTTTCTCTATCAGTTCATCGTAACGTTGCTCGGATATCTCTTCAAAAAGCGAGATCTCCGGGTAGTCGAGCTTGCGGTAACGGGTGAGGATCCTGCCATTGCCGCCTTCACGCTTGATGTTGTCGGAGTTGACCAACTCCCTGCGGATGAAGGAGGCGGCAGGACCGGTTGAGACATTGGCTTCACCCACGTTTTGCCAATTGCCCTCTACTTCAGCCTGTATGTTGCAGTTGATGCAGAGCGTGAGGGAGTAGAGAAGTGAGTCGACCTGGTAGACGTAGATATAGTCGGGTGTGTAGACATCACCCAGCCCCGCATCTTTCATGGAGGCGTCGTAGCGCATTCCCACCCAGCATCCTTCGGTTGAATGTTGCTGCAGCAGAGACTGAAGGTAATCCTTTTCCTTCCTGTAGCGCACCTGTCTCTCGGCCATCAGCGCAAGACCATCGGGCGGGTCACCCAGTGCGATCAACTCGTTGACAACCTGCATCAACCGTTTTTGTCGCGATACCAACAATGTTCTGTAGCGGGAGGCCAGGTCACGATATGCCAATACCCCCTGTGGGTCGTCGAATTCAGCCGCATAGCCGGCATTCATCACCGCCTCCTCCAGCAGCTGTCCGGTTTGGGTGACCGCACTGCGGTATACCAGGAACTCACCCAGCAGGGGATTGAACTTGTTCAGGTAATCGACCGCCTCGCTGAATGGCGTCTGCCGCAGCGGTGCCCAGCTTTTGAGGAAGGACTCCTCCTCGGTGTCGCTCAACGGGCCGTAGACCAGCCGCATCCCCTCCATCGCCGCCGACACGGCACCGTCCCACTGTGCCTGTGTGATCTCGCGGATATCGAGGAACGGAATCGGCTTGGCCGGGGGGATTGTCTCACCTTCCACCTCCAGCTCTGCCATGGCATCACTGCTTGTGTCAGTAGTTCTTCTACTGCCGGTTCTCCCGGCATGCAATAGCTTTGATTTATCCTTATCCTTGCCGGCAATCCACAAGCCGGCGAGGAATTCGATGGCCTCCTCCCGCAACTCCTTTTTTTTGTCGATCTTGTCAAAGACATAGACCTGGTACATCTTTTTATCCACTACCGGGGTGAGGATGAAGCCACGGTGGTCGAAGGCGGGTGCCACATAGGAGAGCAACCAGCAGTTCTCCTGTCCCAGGGTGTAGTACTCACTGGGCTGCTCCACGTGATCCACGTAATCCTTCTTGTCTTTCTGGATCTCCGTAAGCGATTCGTGATAGGCCTTGAGGAAGAATTTCCCGGGTACCAGTGTCGATTTAAGTCGGATGCGCACCACATACTCACGCCTTCCGCCCGGTTCATAAGTGAAAGTGAGAAAATCCTTGTTGGTGCCCTCCTCGCTGAAAGCCCAGTCAGGGGGTAAATGGTATTCAAATTTGTCGTAGGTGTAAGTCTTGATGGCGGTGGACTCGTTATTCTGCGCATGGAGAGAGAGAATGCCAGCGGCAATAAGAACGAGTACCAGCAAAAGGTGAATCTTCTTCATGGTGTGTACAGTTATGGTGTGACCGTTGAAGGCCCCATCTTGATAGGTTTTGCTGCAATAATAATAAAAAAAAACAGAAGTAGAAAAGTTTTTAACTTTTAAACTTCTGTTTTTCAGATAGGGAGTAAACTCTACCCGTATCTGATTGTCCCCTCACTGTTGAAATTGCAAAGCGGGGAAAGAACTATTTGATAATTTCCTGTTTACTTCTCCGACAGGTACTCGGCGATCCCCTCCTGGGTGGCAGTGAGCGCCTTGTCGCCCTTGTGCCAGTCGGCCGGGCATACCTCGCCATACTCTTCGGTGAACTGTAGCGCGTCGATCACGCGGAGGATCTCATCCACGCTTCTGCCCAATGGCATGTCGTTAACCACCTGGTGGCGCACGATGCCTCCCTTGTCGATCAGAAAGAGTCCGCGGTACGCTTCGGGTGATCCCTTGAACTCAGGATTGCCGTTCTCATCTGAGACAAACTTACCCGCAAGCACATCGTAGGCCATTGAGATGGTCAGTGTGTGGTCGGCTACGATGGGATAGGTGACGCCCTGGATGCCGCCATCGTTCTTCGATGTGTTGAGCCA
>DURL01000128.1 GCA_012837345.1 Bacteroidales bacterium | reverse complement strand
CCGGATGATCGGGCAGGGGATGCACGGCTTCGTGGGCAACCGCGAGATGATCTTCGACAATGTGGAGGAGTCGCTCGCCAGGCCTACCGATATGCGCATCTTCGCCATCGCCGATGCCCTTGAAAAAGGATATACCGTAGCTCGGATAGAGGAGCTGACCAAGATCGACCGCTGGTTCCTGGAGAAGCTGGAGAACATTCACAACTACTCGAAGGTGCTATCGGCCTACAACAAGATAGAGGCGCTGCCGGCGGAGGTGCTGCGCGAAGCCAAGCGGCTCGGCTTCTCCGACTTCCAGATCGCCCGCTTCGTGGAAGATCCGGAAGGCAGCCTCGAAGAGGATCTGATACGGGTACGCAACCATCGCAAGCAGCAGTCGGTGTTGCCGGTGGTGCGCCGCATCAACACGGTGGCTTCCGACCACCCCGACAAGACCAACTACCTCTACTTCACCTACGACTCCGACAAGGGTTACCCCCTCCACCGCGAGGAGGGAGAGACGGTGATCGTGCTGGGCTCCGGTGCCTATCGCATCGGCTCCTCGGTGGAGTTCGACTGGTGCTCGGTGAATGCGGTGCAGACCGCACGCGAGCTGGGCTACCAGTCGGTGATGATCAACTACAACCCCGAGACGGTCTCCACCGACTACGACATGTGCGACCGTCTCTACTTCGATGAGCTCACTTTTGAAAGGGTGCTCGACGTCATAGACCTCGAAACACCCAAGGGAGTGATCGTCTCCGTGGGGGGACAGATACCCAACAACCTGGCCATGAAGCTGCACCGTCAGCAGGTACCCATCCTGGGCACCTCACCCCTCTCCATCGACCGGGCCGAGAACCGCCACAAGTTCTCCGCCATGCTCGACGAGCTGGACATCGACCAGCCCCGCTGGAAGGAGCTCACCAGCTTCGATGAGATCGACTCCTTCGTCGAGGAGGTAGGCTTCCCGGTGTTGATACGCCCCTCCTACGTGCTCTCGGGTGCCGCCATGAACGTCTGCTACGACAGGGAGCAGATGCACACCTTCCTGCAGCTGGCCGCCAACGTCTCGAAAGAGTTCCCCGTGGTGGTCTCCTCCTTCCTGCAGAACGCCAAGGAGATCGAGTTCGACGCCGTGGCCCGCAACGGGGAGGTGGTGGAGTACGCCATCTCCGAGCATGTGGAGTTTGCCGGTGTCCACTCGGGCGATGCCACGCTGGTCTTCCCCGCGCAGAAGCTCTACTTCGAGACGATGCGCCGCGTGAAGAAGATCTCCAGGCAGATCGCGCGTGAGCTGCAGATCAGCGGGCCGTTCAACATCCAGTACCTGGCCAAGAACAATGAGATCAAGGTGATCGAGTGCAACCTGCGTGCCTCCCGCTCCTTCCCCTTTGTCTCGAAGGTGCTGAAACAGAATTTCATCAATACGGCTACCCGCATCATGCTCGATGCCCCCTTCCGCAAGCCCGACAGCTCAGCGTTCGACCTCGATTACATCGGGGTGAAGGCATCGCAGTTCTCCTTCTCCCGTCTGCAGAATACCGACCCGGTGCTGGGCGTCGACATGTCCTCCACCGGCGAGGTGGGTTGCATCGGCGAGGATTTCCACGATGCCATCCTCAAGTCGATGCTCTCCGTCGGCTACCGCTTCCCGAAGAAGGAGAAGGGGATCCTGATCTCGTCAGGTGAGGTGAAGTCGAAGGTGGACCTGCTGGAAGCCTGCAAGCTGCTGGGTGAAAGGGGTTACAAGCTCTATGCCAGCCACGGCACGCAGAGGTTCCTCACGGAGAACGGCATCCCCGCCACTGATGTCAACTGGCCCGACGAGGATGGTGAGAACAACATCCGCCGGATGATCGCCGACAAACAGTTCGACCTGATCATCAACATCCCGAAGGATGTGACGCGCAGGGAGCTGACCAACGGCTACATCATCCGTCGTGGTGCGATAGATTACAATATCCCCCTGATCACCAACGCGCGGCTGGCCAGTGCCTTTATCACTGCCTTCTGCACGATGGAGATGGAGGATATCGAGATCAGAAGCTGGAACGACTATTGATGTCACAGTAGTTGAAACCGGCGATCGCACCCAACCGGTTTTTATTCGTATCAAAGACAAAAAAGAGGTCCGGACACCATGCCCGGACCTCTTTCGTTTCTCTTGGGAACCTGTTTACTTCTGTTGGTACTTGAACCGTTTGATGCTTCGCTTGGGTGTCTTCTCAAACTCCTCGTCACGCAGTCTGAAGGAGGCAATCCTGCTGTACCCGTGTAACTTGGCGTTGACCTCACTGATCAGCTTCCCGAAGAAGGTATCCATCTGGTCGCTGTCGATGCCATGCTCCCTGAGTACCTCGAAGTCGGGCACGATCAGCACCACGATCTTCCTGTTCTCCTCGATGGCCAGTGACTCGCTCACGTAGGGTGAACTGTTTATCTTCTCCTCAATCTCCTCGGGGTAGATGTTCTGTCCCGAGGGTCCCAGGATCATATTCTTATCCCTGCCTTTGATGAAAACAAAGTTGTCTTTGTCCAGGAGCCCCAGGTCCCCTGTCTTCAGCCAGCCATCATCGGTGAAGGTGTGACTCGTGGCCTCCTCGTTCTTATAGTAACCCATCATTAAATTGGCCCCTTTCGTCTGGATCTCACCTACCGTGTTGTGCGGATCGTCAGAATCGATGCGCACCTGCATCCGGTCCACCACCTTGCCACAGGAGTGCTCCTTGAACTCGGTCCAGTAGGAGTAGGAGATCAGCGGTCCGCATTCGGTCATGCCGTATCCCACCGTGTAGGGGAAGCGCACCTTGCGGAGGAACTTCTCCACGTCGGGGTTGATGGCGGCCCCGCCAATCACCACCTCATTCAGGTTGCCACCGAACGCTTCGATCATCGACTTTCTCACCTTGCTGTATACCAGCTGATTGAGAAGGGGGATCTGTGACATCACCTTTGCGGCACCCTTCTGCAGCTTGGGCAGCACGCTCTTGTTCACGATCTTCTCGATGATGAGCGGCACGGCCAGCACCAGCTTGGGCTTCACCCTGGCAAAGGCGTCGAGCAATACCTTGGGTGAAGGGGTCTTCCCAAGGAAGTGAATATGACAACCCATTGAGATGGAGTTGAGGATCTCGAAGGCCAGGCCGTAGGTATGTGCCATGGGCAGCATGCAGACAATCTTGTCGCCGGCATGAATAAACTCCAGGCAATCGTTGGCAAACTTGGTGTTGGACCAGAGGCTGCGATAGGGGATCATCACCCCCTTGGGGCTGCTGGTGGTGCCTGAGGTGTAGTTGATCACCGCCAGCTCCTCCGGCTTGTCGGTGCGGAAGGAGACGTCGTTCACGAAGAACCCCCTGGCATATTTGTCCGCAAAATGCTTCTCCGCGTTTGTCGCGAAGGGTTGCAGCGTCGCTGAGGTGGTGGTCAGCAGTGCAAAGCTGTCGAGTGAGAAGACCGTCTCAACCTTGGGCAGAGTGTCACGGTCCAGTTCATGCCAGATATTCTCATCGGAGAAGAACAGCTTCGAATCGGAGTGATCCACGATGAACTTAACGCTCTCCTTGTCGAATTCATGCAGAATGCTTACGGCAACGGCCCCATAGGAGAGGGTGGCGAAGAAGGCGATGGCCCAGTTGGCTGAGTTTTTTCCACAAAGGGCGATCTTGTCCCCTCTCTCCACACCGGCTGCCCTGAAATAGTCGTGCAGTTGGTCTATCTCACGGGCAAAATCTTTGTACAAATAGGTTTTTCCCTGGAAGTCAGTCATTGCGGGCATCTCCCAGTGAGTGCGCACGCTCTGCTCAATAAGGCCAAAAAAGCTGTTCTGGTTCATACTCTTACTATTAGCTACTATTTATATAATTACATCAGACACATTGTTCACCGGACAGTCGATGCGGTTGCTTCGCACTGCTCTTCACAAATATAGGGTAAATATCTCTTTCTTGCGAAAATTTCTATAAATTTGTGATGAAATCTACAACCAGGTTGGTCCGTTACAATTAATTTGGTGCGTTGGCTTCTGTTTTTTTACTGATTCATTTTATCGATATGCCAAACTATTCAATGAAAAAAAGCCTGTTGCTTACTCCTTTGTTGCTGTTTCTGATAAGCTGTTCTCTCATGTATGGACAGGTGCCGTCGAGCGGTGTCGTGGATCAGGTGAACCCCTACATGGGAAATATCAGCCATCTGCTGGTGCCTACCTATCCCACCATTCATCTGCCCAACAGCATGCTGCGTGTCTATCCTGAGCGAAGCGATTACACCGGCGACCAGCTGGCGGG
>DURL01000127.1 GCA_012837345.1 Bacteroidales bacterium | reverse complement strand
CCTTTCATCCGTGCGTCGGTGATTACCAGCACCGCCTATATCGGTTCCATCATGACGCTCTGTCTTGGTAAGCGGGGAGTGCTGATCAAGCAGGAGTATATCTCCGGCGACCGGGTGGAGATCATTTACGACCTGCCGCTGGGCGAGATCGTGATCGACTTCTACGATAAGTTGAAGAGCATCTCAAAGGGGTATGCCTCATTCGACTACCACATGCATGACTTCCGGCCCTCAAGGCTGGTGAAGATGGATATCCTGCTCAACGGTGAGCCGGTGGATGCCCTCTCCACGTTGACTCACAACGACAATGCACAGGCATTCGGACGACGCATGTGCGAGAAGCTTAAGGAGCTGATTCCACGCCAGCAGTTCGACATTGCAATCCAGGCTGCCATCGGTGCCAAGATCATCGCCCGTGAGACGGTGAAGGCGGTACGCAAGGATGTGACCGCCAAGTGTTACGGCGGGGACATCTCCCGAAAACGAAAGCTGCTGGAGAAACAGAAGGAGGGCAAGAAGCGTATGAAGCAGGTGGGCAACGTAGAGGTGCCGCAGAAAGCGTTTCTGGCGGTACTGAAGTTGGATTAGAACAGCTTACTGATCCCAGCATATAACCAACTAAAAATATCAAAACGATGAAGACAAGATTTTTTCTGATGATGCTGTTCGTTGCGGGAAGCGTCTCGCTGGCCCGGGCACAGTATGTGAATGAGACACCAATCGGGTCGCTGGATGCCGACTATATCCGTATCTGGTCTGACTCGGGACCATTGCTCAGTTCGAAGGTGACGGTACGTGTCGACTGGGGACAAGGGGGGCGTATCCCCCAGATCACTGACGACCGCCGCAGGGTGGTCTCCTTCAACGGGATGATCGCTGTGCTGAACATGCTCAGCAAGGAGGGATTCGAACTGATGGAGATCGTGAGGGATGCAAAAGAGGAAAACGAGTTTTTCTACCTGCGAAGAAAAGAGGGATTTGTCCCTTTTTCCGGTGACAGTGAAGGTGGAGCAGTGGAGTATGATCCTGTGACACACAGTCGGTAATCGCGACTGTAACAAAAAGCAAAAGGCACGCCAATCACTTGGAATGCCTTTCTGATCAAAATAATAATAAAGTAGAGAGAAAGAGCTGCTGACAGCAAAACTGTCACGCAGCTTTTTTTGTTATTGCCACACTACGACCGAGGGGTTGATGCCTATGGCCGTAAGCCTGAATTTCATCTTTCCGTCCTTGTCAAAACAGTAGAGATCGCCCGGATGGACATAGTCGGTGGATGCCACGAAGAGATCACCACTCACGGGATCGACAGTCACATTGTTCATGATTGGAATCTCAGTACCATCGCTGATGAAGCTGTTGGTGATGACTCTCTCCTCAAGGCAATCGTAGACCACTATACTGTTGGGAACACCATAGGAACCGGTGATGATATAGGCTTTGTTGTCACTGATCACAAACTTTTGCGGAGATGTGATGCCTTCAACAGTCTCAGCAGTGTTGCTACCTGAGCGAATGATCTTGAAAGCGCCGGGCTCATCTCCGTAGTTGCCTGTTACCGAGAGATAGATGTCTCCCTGGCTGTCGGTTTGTACTGCTCCCGGGTTGGTGCCCACCACGATTTTTTTCTCTTCTGTAAAACTGGAGAGATCGATCACCGAGAGGGTGTTGTCATACCCATTTTCCCAGTTCAATCCCCCTGAGTTTGCCACGTAGATCTTGTTGTT
>DURL01000126.1 GCA_012837345.1 Bacteroidales bacterium | reverse complement strand
CGATTTTTTTACCCGTGTTTATGACGCGGAGAAGATAGGTCAGGACCGTAACTTCATGATCTCTCCCCTTAGCCTGAGCATGGCGCTGGCCATGATCCGCAATGGTGCTGCGGGTGCAACGGAGGCTGCCATGACAGAGACGCTGAAGCTGACGCCCTTTGGCGACGAGGAGGCCATCAACAGCTACTACAGCAAGCTGCGGGAGGCATTGCTGGCTACCGACCCCTCCACCAGGCTCTCCATCGCCAACTCCATCTGGACCAACAAACATATAACTATCAAGCCGGCGTTTATCGCCACCAACCGTGATTACTTCCATTCCACGGTGGAGGCTGTCGACTTCAACGATCCCGCCACGGTGGGACGCATCAACCAATGGGCTGCCGACAACACCCACGAGCTGATCGACCATGTGCTGGATGAAACCGACCCTATGGCTCTGATGTACCTGCTGAATGCCATATACTTCAAGGGGATCTGGACTTCCCAGTTCGACAAGAAGTCGACTCAAAAAGCGCCCTTCACTTACGAGGACGGACGTGTGAAGCAGGTGGACATGATGCATCAGAAGGCGGAGTTCAACTACACCGAAAATGAGACGATGCAGCTGGTGGAGCTGCCCTACGGCAACCAGGCCTTCAGCATGCTGGTGCTGCTGCCCAAGGCCGGTAAGAATCTGGGCGACATCAACAGCCTGCTGCGCGAGGGTTCCGCCTGGAGCACCCTGAACAGTAGCCTGAGAAGTACAACGGTGGATCTGCGCCTGCCACGTTTCAAGACCGAATACAACATCCGTCTGAACGACCTGCTGACCGATATGGGAATGGGGGTTGCCTTCTCACCCGGCCAGGCAGATTTTTCCCGCATGTCCGATCTGGAAGCTTTCATCTCATTCGTCGATCAGTTCACCTACATCAGCACCGACGAGGAGGGTACCGAGGCGGCAGCAGTCACGGTTGTAGGGATAGAATTGACCTCTGTTGGGCCACCACGTGAAGTCACCTTTCATGCCAACCGTCCCTTCATCTACCTGATCCGGGAACAGTCCACCGGTGCCATCCTCTTTATGGGTGCGGTTAAAAATTTTGATTGAGTGTTCTAGTTCATCTAATTCACCCCGTTGAATTAATTTAGCCTGATGTTTTGCCTGCCTTCAATCGGTAGACGGGGCTCTCTTTCGCCTATCCTTGGCAGGGTTTTCTCTGGTACATCCTCATTATCCCCTCATTATCCCCTCATAAAAGTATGAGGGGATAATGAGGGGATAGAAACCGAAGTCTTGCTAAAGTAATGAGATAGGGTTACACAAACCGACAACTAAAATCTGGACAATATATTCCCTGCAGGTTGTTGTGACTTTCGGAAACTTTCTTTTATTTCTTGCATTAGCGTAGATGGAATGAACCAATTTATCTTATTGAGAAACAGGTGAGTTTGACAAAATGGAAAACTTTTTGTCGCGCCATGAAAATTAAAATCCACATAATCAGATATATAAAAAATTAATTGGAAAACATTCCACATTGTTGATAAATAAACGTGGAATAATTTTGCAAAGTTGTAATGTTTCTGTAAACTTGCATAACCAAACTGATGCCGTTGACAAGAATGTCCGAATCTGTTGTAAAATTGGGAAAGCATAAACATCATCATATTACTCTATTCATTCAAAAATCAACCAGCTGATGAAAAAAAAGAGATACACTTTCGACGAAGCTTACCAGGCCTCGTTGGAATATTTTAAGGGCGATGAGCTAGCCGCCAAGGTGTGGGTGAGCAAGTACGCACTGAAAGACAGCCAGGGGGAGATCTACGAGAAGACCCCTGCAGATATGCACCGCCGCCTGGCGAGTGAGGTGGCACGCATTGAGCAGAAATACGCCAATCCACTGAGTGAACAGGAGCTGTTCGACCTGTTCGACCGTTTCCAATACATCATTCCGCAGGGGAGCCCCATGACCGGCATCGGCAACGACTTCCAGGTAGCCTCTCTCTCCAACTGCTTTGTGATTGGGATGGATGGCAATGCCGACTCCTACGGAGCGATCATCCGCGTGGATGAGGAGCAGGTGCAGCTCATGAAGCGCCGCGGCGGGGTGGGGCATGACCTCTCACACATCCGCCCCAAGGGATCGCCGGTGAAGAACTCGGCCCTCACCTCCACGGGGCTGGTACCCTTCATGGAGCGCTACTCCAACTCCACCCGCGAAGTGGCACAGGATGGACGCCGCGGAGCATTGATGCTGAGCGTGTCGATCAAGCACCCCGACTCGGAGAACTTCATCGATGCCAAGCTGGAGCAGGGTAAGGTGACCGGTGCCAATATTTCGGTGAAGATCGATGATGACTTCATGGAGGCGGCTGCCACAGGCAAACCCTATGTCCAGAAGTACCCCATCGATGCTGATCAGCCGAAATATGAGAAGAAGATCAATGCGAAGGAGCTGTGGGACAAGATCATTCATAACGCCTGGCGATCTGCCGAGCCGGGGGTGCTCTTCTGGGACACCATCATCCGCGAGTCGGTACCCGACTGTTATGCCGACCTGGGCTTCAAGACGGTGTCGACCAACCCCTGCGGAGAGATCCCGCTTTGTCCCTACGACAGTTGCCGTCTGCTGGCCATCAACCTCTACTCCTACGTGGTGAATCCCT
>DURL01000013.1 GCA_012837345.1 Bacteroidales bacterium | reverse complement strand
TCCTGATCTTCTATCTGGGAAGATGGATCATCAAACAAATCGACAAGCTTTTTGTCAGAAAAATACTCAATAAAAGAGTGGAAGACAGTGCCCTGCGCAGCTTCCTACTGACGCTCTTCAACTTCGCGCTCTTCGCCACGCTGATCATCCTGATCATCAACATCGTGGGAACGAAGCCCGTCTCGCTGGTCGCACTCATCGGATCAATCGGACTGGCAGTGGGTCTGGCGGTGAAGGACAACCTTGCCAACTTTGCCGGCGGGGTGATGTTGCTCTTCAACAAACCTTTTAGGGGTGGTGATTACATAGAGGCGCAAAGCGTGGCAGGTACGGTACAGTCGGTGGGTATCCTCTACACCACCCTCACCACTTTTGACAACAAGACGGTGCATATCCCCAACGGTCCCCTCTCCACGGGCAACATCATCAACTACAGCACACAGGCCACACGGCGTGTGGATCTGACGGTCAAAGTGGACTACGGATCGGATGTGGAGCTGGTAAAGCGGCTGCTGCTCGATATCGCAGAAAACCATCCGCAGGTGTTGAGAGATCCTGAACCCAGCGCCCGGATGGTGAAGATGAATGACAGCTCTATCGACTTCACACTGAAGGTATGGGCAAAGGGCAGCGACTTCTGGCCGGTCACCTTCGATTTGAACGAACAGGCTTACGATGCATTGGTCGCACACGGGTTGAACATCCCGTTCCCGCAAATGACCGTACACATGGCGAAGGATTAAAACTCCGAGTTGAAGTGGAACCGGATGTTTTTGAAATCCTGCTGTGCCATCATCAGGATGTAGTTTGATTCTGCCAGGAAGACATCCCTCCCCTCCTTGTCGTGCGCCATGTACTGGAACTTGCGTTTCTTGAAATCGGCCAGCTGCGCCGCATCGTCGCTCTCAATCCAGCAAGCTTTGTAGAGGTTGATCGGTTCCCAGCGACACTGTGCTCCATATTCATGTAACAGCCGGTACTGAATCACCTCGAACTGCAGCTGTCCCACGGTGCCGATGATCCGCCGCCCGTTGAACTGGTTGGTGAATAGCTGTGCCACCCCTTCGTCCATCAACTGCTCAATACCTTTCTGCAGCTGTTTCGACTTCATCGGGTCGGCATTCTCGATATACTTGAACATCTCGGGCGAGAAGCTGGGCAATCCTTTGAAGTGCAGCTCTTCTCCTGCTGTAAGAGTATCCCCAATCTTGAAGTTACCGTTGTCGGGAAGTCCTACGATGTCACCTGCATATGCCTCATCCATGATCTCCTTCTTCTGCGCCATGAACGCAGTAGGTGATGAGAATTTCATCATGCGGTTATAACGCACATGCTTGTAGTTTACATTCCGTTCGAACCTGCCGGAACAGACCTTCACGAAAGCGATACAGGAGCGGTGGTTGGGATCCATATTGGCGTGGATCTTGAAGACAAAACCACTAAACGCCTCCTCAAGCGGTTCCACTATCCGCTCTTCTGCCTGTACCGGCCGCGGTGAGGGTGCAATCTCCACGAAGCAGTCGAGCAGCTCCTTCACACCGAAGTTGTTAAGCGCCGATCCAAAGAAGACCGGCGCCAGTCGCCCGGCAAGGTACTCCTCGCGGTGGAAATCGGAGTAGACCTCAGTGATCAGCTCCACCTCTTCACGCAGCTTCTCCGACAACTCATCACCGATATGTCTTTCCAGTTCAGAGGAGCCAATATCGAGCTTCACCGACTGGGTCACCACCTGCTTACTGGGTTGATAGAGGTCGAGACTCTCCTGAAATAGGTTGTATACACCCCGGAACCGGTCTCCCATGTCGATGGGCCAGCTCAACGGTCGTACGGCGATCTGCAGCTCCTCCTCCAGCTCATCCAGGATATCAAAGGGATCTCTCCCCTCCCGGTCCATCTTGTTCACGAAGATCATCACCGGGGTGTGGCGCATGCGGCATACCTCCATCAGCTTACGCGTTTGGGTCTCCACACCTTTCGCCACATCGACCACCACGATCACACTGTCCACTGCTGTCAGCGTACGGAAGGTATCTTCTGCAAAATCCTGGTGACCGGGAGTGTCAAGGATATTGATCTTGTAGTTGTCATACTCGAATCCCATCACCGAGGTGGCGACGGAGATGCCGCGTTGCTTCTCTATCTCCATCCAGTCGGAAGTGGCTGTCTTCTTGATCTTGTTCGATTTGACGGCACCCGCCACATGAATGGCGCCACCGAAGAGCAGCAGCTTTTCGGTCAGGGTGGTTTTCCCCGCATCGGGGTGACTGATCACGGCGAAGGTACGCCGGCGTTCTATCTCTTGTTTCAATGACATATTCTTTAAGCGATCAGCTCTCAGCAATCAGCTCTCAGCTATTGGTAATGAAAGCTTATCCTGCTCAGCGTTAATTATTTTCGTTCAACTGTCAGCGTTCAACTGTCAGATATTTGAATATTCCGGATGCAGCGCTGCAGGGCCTCTTCCCATGTTGGAATCTCTACCCGGAAGCGATCACAGATCTTCGTGAGATCCAACACGCTGTATGACGGGCGGCGGGCAGTCGTGGGATACTCTTCCGTAGTCACCGGCACAATCTCACAATGCATTATCCCCGCTATCCTCCTGATCGCTTCGGCAAAGCCGAACCAGGAGGTCTCCCCCCTGTTGGAGAAGTGGTAGATGCCTGATTTCCATCCGTTCTCCTCACTCTGTTGCAGGATATGAAGCATCATCTCAGCCAGATCAACTGCATAGGTAGGGGTGCCCCGCTGGTCGTCCACCACCGTAAGCTGTTTCCGTTCCTGCATTAGCCGAAGCATCGTCTTCACGAAGTTGGAACCAAATTCTGAAAAAAGCCATGAGGTGCGCAGGATCATCCACTCCCCACCCACTGCTTGTAACAACTGCTCACCTTTCAGCTTGGTCTCACCGTAAACAGACAAAGGGTGGGCTTCCGACTCCTCATTGTAGGGGAGAGTGGATGCTCCGTCGAACACGAAATCGGTAGAGATATGGATCAACTTCACCCCATACTGTTTCGCCACCAGGGCGATATTCTCCACACCGTCAGCATTGATCGCACAGGCTTTCTCCCGGTCCTTTTCTGCCTTGTCGACAGCCGTATAGGCGGCGCAGTTGAGAATGTAGCGGATCTGCCTTTCACTGACGTACGCTTCAACCTGCACCCGATCGGTGATGTCCAGCTCATCTGCATCGGTAAAGAAAAAACGGAACGGCAGGTTCATCCTCCCGCTGAGTGCCTTGAGCGCACAGCCCAGCTGTCCGTCACTGCCGGTGACCAGCACCTGCTGCTGTACCAGCCCGTAGAAATACTGCTCCTTCTGCGATTCTTTCTCAGTGCCTCCCAGCGCTTTGCTCATCCCGGTAAATATTGCCATATCCTATTCCTCCTTCTGTTGATCAATGGTTTGGTACTTCTTTGACAGCAGCCGCAGCAGCGTGGTGATCTGTGCCACAGCAGCCTGCGTCTCACCGGTGATCTCCCTCTTCTGAAGCTTCAGCAGCAGGTAACCGTACAGCGCGGTAAAACAGGTCTCCAACTCCGGGAGCTGCTTGTCGCCCGCCTTGGCCCGCAATGCCACGATATGGGGCAGCGTGTGGTAGTAAAGAGCTATATATTCAGACTCTTTCGGATCTTTGAGCAACCGAAGATGTGCATCAGTAAGGTCGATAATCAGGTTTTTGTTGATCTGCAGGTGACCCTCCTGTTGCACACCCTCTTGCTTCATCATCATGATCAACCCCTCGTACCAGTCGCGTGCTTTCGCTCGCTCTTCGTCCGTGGTATAGGAAGAATCGATCAGCGATCGCTGCACCTGATCAATGTCCAGGTTACAGGCACGCAAGAGGTCCTCTGTCTGCCACATGAAGAGCAGGTACTCGGCTATGTTCTCCTGTTTATCGGGAATCTTCATTCTTGAGGGTTTTGGAGACGGATGTCACGACACCCGAAACTTTTCACTAAATTTGCCACAAAAATACAACAATATGCTCAAGTATCATATTATTGAATCGGGTTATTTTCTGGGTGATGGCGGGGTGATGTTCGGTCCCGTGCCTAAAAAGTACTGGTCGGCCAAGTACAGGGTGGACGAAAAGAACATGTGCGAGATGTCGCTGCGCTGCCTTTTTATCGAGACCGACACCCGGCGGATACTGGTAGATGCGGGACTGGGCAACAAGCATGAGGCACGACTGAAATTCTTTCAGCCCTACAACCAGAGAGATATGGTAGAGGAGATCCGCAAGATCGGCTATGAACCGGAAGAGGTGACCGACGTGATCCTCACCCATCTCCATTTCGATCATTGTGGTGCAAGCACGGTGCTGAATGCCAAGAACGAAGCCGAGCCCACTTTCCCCAATGCCACCTATCGGGTGAGTCTCTCACAGTGGAAGAACTACCGCAACCCCACCCTCTTCGAAAAGGGTTCTTTCTTCCCGGAGAACATCGAACCGGTCTACGATGCAGGACAGTTACAGTTTGTGCTGGGAGACACGGCGCTGGATGACCAGATCCGGCTGGAGCTCTACGACGGCCACACACCGGGACAGATCGTGGTGCTCTTCGAAACGGAGGGAGAGAAGTATGCCTTCCCGGGCGACGTGGTGCCCACCTCACTCAACATTGCCCTCAGCTGGCTCTCAGCATACGACAACAGTGTGGCCGTGGCCATGGAGGAGAAGAAACGGTTTCTCGACAAGGCAAAAAAAGAGAAACGCACCCTGATCTTTTACCACGATGCCTATACACCCATGGCAAAATTATGAGTAACTTTGGTGATCTACAATTTTTCTCTATGAGACACATAAGCATCACCCCATTATTTATACTGCTGATCTGTTTCTTTCCCTACTCAGGATCAGTAGCACAAACAGACTCCATCCATTTAAAAAAAACCGAAGAGCTGCAGAGAAGGATTGATGATCAGGATCACCGCTTCGATATCCTGGAGAAACAGATCGACGACCTGCTCTGGTTTGAACGACTGGGCGATGTGGCGCACATCGACAAGGTGCGTCTTACCGGCTCTCCCCGCTGGAAACCAAAAGATCCCGATGACCGGTTCGCAGACAACAAGCTACAGTTTTACAGCTATGTATTCATACCGAAGAGTGTGGAGCACAACAGGAAATACCCCCTGGTGGTGCTTCCTCACAGCGGCATCCATGCCAACTTCTCCACCTATTACTACCACATCGTGCGGGAGCTGATGGCACAGGGCTATATCGTGGTCTCTGCCGAGTATCGTGGTAGCACAGGTTATGGAAAAACAACCTATGAGAATATTGATTACGGCGGACGGGAGAACGACGACGTGCTGGCCAGCCTCGATTACATGATTGAGAACTACTCTATCGTCGACCCGGAACGGGTAGGCGTGATCGGATGGAGCCATGGCGGGATGATTGCACTGATGCAGATCCTGCAACATGGCGATAGATACCGGTGTGCCTTTGCCGGCGTACCTGTGAGCGACCTCGAAAACCGCCTCGCCTCTCACGACCAGAGCTATAGCGATTATTTCACGGCCTCCTATCATGTCGGTGAATCGATAGAGGAGAACCCGGCCGAATATGCCCGACGATCGCCCACACACTTTGCAGCCAACCTGGACAAACCTCTGCTGATTTACACCAACACCAATGACAACGATGTTTACGTGGAGGAGGTATTGCTGATGATCGAGCGGTTAAAAGAGCTTGGAAAGCCGTTTGAGTACAAGGTGTTTGAAGATGCCTCAGGCGGTCACGGATTCGATCGTATCGACACAAAGGAGGCAACCGATATCCGCTTCACGGTCTACAAATTCCTGGAGCGCTACCTGAACCCTCCACACCCGTTTAAATCATCCTCAGAGATGCGCAAGGCTGCCTACAGGTTTAATTAGTTTTTTTTCGGGTAATCACCACGACCCCATTCTTCCCTTCATCACCAAAGAGTTCTGTTGCACGTTTACCCTTAATTACTTCCATCGACTTAATCTCACCGGGTGAAACGGAATTCAGGTCAAATGCAGCATCCTGCATCTCTCCATCAAGGATCAGAAGAGGTTTATCATCCTCATTGAAGCCAATTGTCTTTTTCACAACCTTTTTTGTAGTGATGTGGATGACACCCTCTTTGCCTCTTTCGCCGAATTTATCGGTAGCATGCTGTTTGAGCACCTCTATGGACTCAATCTGTTCAGGATCGAACTCACTGAGTGACGCAACTTCTTTGCCATCCACAATGTAGAGTGGTTGAGCTCCCACT
>DURL01000125.1 GCA_012837345.1 Bacteroidales bacterium | reverse complement strand
GCTTTCATCTCTTCCGGTGTGGAGGTGTATTGCGCGATGGAGCGGTTACCGGGACTGCCGGTTTTGTAGATCTCGCCCTGATAGCTGCGTTTACGGAAAAAGTCGTCCATGCTCTCGTCCATGCTGTTGTTGAGGGTGGAGGCCATCAGCGGCATCCGGCGGGTGTAGGGCTCCAGCTCTTCGTAGGCTACCCAGAAGAGGGGGTAGCGGGTGTCGGCCGATGCGTACTCTTCCTGCCGCACCAGGATGGGACAGAGGGCCAGGGGCCTTACCCGAAAGCCGGAGGTGGCGCTGTCGAAGAAGTAGGCTTCCTTCAGATAGTAACCTGTCACCTCATTGGAGGGCATATCGGCATCGCTCACGCTGATGGTGCCGTTGCCGGTCTCATGGGTGATGCCGAAACGGGTGAGCAGTTCGGGAAAGCTCACAAGATACGCTTCGGTGAATTCCTCACGGCCGTCGAGGTACTCATACGCCCTGATGCGGTTCTCCTGCAGCAGACGGAAGATGAGGGTGAAGAGGTTTTGCTGTCCCGCTGTGGGGGTCGTCGGATGGTAGAGGGGTGCATTGGCCTCTTTTGTCAGGTCGATATAACGGTAGATGATGCGCGACCAGCGGGCCTGGGCGATCTTTTCTTCCCAGTGGGTGTTGGGCTGGTTGTCAGTCACTGTCGTGAGGGTTGATGCGGAGTGATTCTGTTGCCGCCGTTGTTCAATGCGCTCGCGTGCGGTGGTCTGCGCATTGAGGGTTGTCACTTGCCCCAGTAAAACGAGTAGAATGAAAATTGTCCTGGTTGTCATATCTTGTAAGCGTTCAGCGTTCAGCTGTCAGCTTTTGGTTTTTCTTTATTAACGTTCAGCTGTCAGCTCTATTCTTGATTAATTCACTCTCAGTTCCATTACCGCTATCTCTCGCTCCGTGCCGTCGGGACCGGCAGCACGAATACCGGAGATGTAAAAGTAGCTTCCGCGTGGGAGGCGGCGGATCTGCTCCTGCTGTCTTGCCGAGAAGCGGCTGCCATCGGATACCTCGGGAATGGCGTTGCCCATGGCATCGAGGAGGATGGTGCGAAAGCCGGTCACCCGGAAGGGGACATGCAGGATGCCATCGTCGATGGCGGCTTGCAGGCCGTCGCTCTGCAGCAGCGCTCTCCTGGGGATGCTGCCTCCCTTGTGTATCACCGGGTTGCCCCCTGCATCGCGGTACTCGATATAGGGCGTGGGGTCGGGGAGGGTGCGCACACGGAAGGTATGCGTCGCCACCCTGCGTGTCTCACCCCCTGCCATGCGGGCGGTGACGGTGATCACTGCCTCCGTGCCGGCAGAGAGGGGACGGGCTACCCACAGGTTGCCGCGGCGACTGAGGCTGCCGTTGCTCATCTCCGCACTCACCTCCTGCGGTGCCACACCGGGCACGGAGATGCTTACCTCATTGTCGATACCGGCATAGAGCACGTTCATCAGCGTGGGGGCCACAGTGGCCATCGGTTCTATCACCCGGTAGCTGCTGTGGAAGTCACGCCGTGTGATGCTGCCGTCGCTGCCGGTGAGCTCTACATATCCCTCCACGGGGAAGGTGCCGCTGCGGGAGGCCGTCAACGTGAAGGTGCCATCGTCACCGGCTTCTGCGGAGGCTCCCTCTACCACGACGCGCGGGCGGCGGGTGGTGTCTTCTGCTGCCAGTATGACCCGGGCGCGATAGCTGCTGCCCTGCAACACCGTCTCCGACTCGGGGATCAGCCATGCGTTGAGGCGGTTGAGGCGATAGTCGCCGGCATCCACACTCTGAAGCAGCGATGCCAGTGCCTCTCCTTCTGAGAGACGGACATCGTTTTCGATCTTGGTGAGCAGGGTGACGGCGGCGGCCAGCGGCATCTGCTCAAAGAGCGATGCCTCCCAGCTCCTGCCACCGGCAGGGGCTGCAGTGGAGAGATAGCGGGTGATGAGTGCTTTGCGTGAGGGATCCTCCACGCGCGAGAGAAGCTGATCGCGGTAGCTGTCGAGGGCATGGCGAAGCTTCTTACCCTCACCACGCAGCGGTGAGAGCATCACGATCGAGGCTGCCTCCAGGTCGTCCTTATGCCGGATATGATTGAGGTCGCCCCGCTTGCCATCCGCCTGCCGCACCATCTGCTGCTTCAGTGCATCGATATACTGTGTGAGGGTGTCGCTCAGGCTGCGTACCTCTATCGCTTTCTGATACCAGGCATCTGCCTTCTCCGGGTTGCTCTCCCGATAGGCGGCAAGCTCCTCCATGATGAGCCTGTTCCGCTCTTCCATGGATTGGGACGATTCGCCGAGACGCTCATCCACCACACCGAAGCCGTCGAGCACCTCCACCGAGACGTTGAGGGCCAGCATCGCGATGAACACCAGATACATCAGGTTGATCATCTTCTGACGGGGGGAGTTGGGACTGTTTACTGCCATGCCGGAGGGTGGTTTAGGGTTGTGACGGGTTGCCGTGGCCTCCCCGGTTGAGGGTCATCGCCTGCAGCATGCGCCCATAGGCATCGTTCAGCTCGCGCAGTTGCGCTGCCATCTTTTCGGTTTCGTGACTGATCACCGTGCCGTCGGGCAGGGTGTCGCTGTAACCCTTTTTGAGCCGCTGCAGTCCTTTGTTGATCTGCTCGATGGTGTCGATCTGCCCGCTGATGCTTTTCAGCTGCACCTCGTAGAGGGCGTTGAGTCCGGAGAGCGTGCTGTTCAGCTGCTCCATGCGCCGGTTATAGGTCTCTGTCTGAGCGGTGAGGTCGTGCGGGACAGCAGGGATGCTTTCGTTAGCCGGCTGCCGGGTGAATGATGATATCCCTTCTTCGCTATCATTGTTTCTGGTAGATGTTGCCCTGGACATTACTCCTCCATGTAAGTCTGGACGATCATCCGGGTTCTGTGATGCCAGCACCGGGAACACCTGCTCCCAGGGGTAGTCGCGCACCGGCGTGTCGAAGGCGGAGATGATGAAGACCAGTACCTCGGTCACCATCCCGATAAAGAGCATCTCGTTGCCAAAAGGGAAGTGGAGGAGCTTGAACATGGCTCCCAGGATCACCAGGGCTGCGCCGAAGCTATAGGCAAAATGGATGGCACGCTTGCCCTTTTCGGTCTGCAGGTACTGTTCCAGCCTGTTTTTCTGTTTTTGATATGCATTCATCTGTTTGCTGTTTAGTTGCTGTTGACTTACTTGCCGGTGCTGACCTGGGTGCGTACGCAGCGGAACCCGATCCAGGAGCGTCCCCGGTGCTGCAGCTCGGTGTCACGCATATCGGAACGGATGAAGGTGGCATTGTCTTTCCAGGAGCCCCCCTTTACCACCTTGCGTTTCAGGATCGCGGGATCACTGGCACGGGCATCGTAGCGATACTCGGGGTTGAGGTCGTTCATCAGCTCGGCGCCTGAGCCGCTGTAGGCGGTAGAGGTCCACTCCGCCACGTTGCCTGCCATCTCATACAGTCCGAAGAGGTTGGGTTGGAAGGTGCGCACCCTGGCGGGGATCAGATGGTTGTCGGCCGCATAGGCTCCCTCGCCGGGGTTGAAGTTGGCCGGGTAACAGTCGGGGTCCTCCTTCCCGTCGCCGGTCTCCCAGGGGTAGCGGCTGTCACTGCTGGCGTTGCGTGCCGCCAGCTCCCACTCCGCTTCGGTGGGGAGGCGATACTTCTCGATGAGGACCCCCTCCTGGTTGATGCTGCGGCGCAGGAACATGGTGCGCCACTCGCAGAAGGCGGTGGCCTGCTCCCAGCTGACACCCACCACCGGGTGATGGGCATAGGCGGGATGAGCGAAGTAGTTGCGCATGTAGACTTCGTTGTTGGCGTTGGGGAAGTCGTTCACCCAGGTGGTGGTGTCGGGGTAGATGTTGACGATGCGGGTATGGACGAAGTCGTAGAGGCTGCTCAGGGGACGGGTGAGGGTCTCGTTGACGATCCGGCCGTCGAAAGCCACATAAGCGGTATCCTTGGTGATCATCACCCTCTCTGCCGGACCCCCTTGATCTCCCGCAGTAGTTGTTGTTCCCTGCACCCTGTTGAGCTGCTGCTGCCGGCGGGCTGCCTCTGCCGCATCGAACCACTCGTAGCGGAAGTTGAGCTGTGCCGCATCGAGCATCTTCTGTCCCGTGATGGGGTGGGTGACGTAAAGGCTGTTGATGGCGGCCTCCTCCTCCTCGGTATTGCGGCTCCAGGGGATGGGGATGGTCCAGTTGAGGCGTGGCGTGACAGGGTCACCATACGCATCTTCGGTGATCTTGTAGAAGTCGTCGCCCGCATAGCGGGGGTCGGCGATCCGCTCGCGGATGATCGAGTCGCGCACCCAGTGGACGAACTGCTTGTACTGCGAGTTGGTGATCTCGGTCTCATCCATCCAGAAGTTATCGACCGAGATACCCCGCGTGGGGATGTCGATACCCCAGAGCGAGTCCAGCTCGCCGGGACCCATGGTGATGGAGCCGCGGGAGACCAGTACCATGTTGTAGGGCGTGGGCTCATCCCACACCTTTCCCACCCGTACTCCGGTGAGTTCACCTCCCATACTGCCAATACCGGGGCGACCGCACGAGATCGCCAGCAGCATGAGTGAAAGGAAAAGAAGATATTTATTCATGTTTTTAGCTTTCAGCTGTCAGCTATCAGCCATCAGCTTTTTTTTTCTTATTGTTGTACAAACCCCGAACATCAAACCCCGAACTATTTAACTTACAAACCTACCAACTTACCAACTTACCAACTTACTAACCTACTAACTTATTAACTATTTAACTATTTAACATCAAACTCCGAACCTTGAACCTTGAACTATGAACTATGAACCCCGAATTATTTAACTTACAAACCTACCAACTTACCAACTTATTAACATCAAACCCCGAACTCCGAACTCCAAACTATTTAACCTACTAACCTACTAACCTACTAACTTATTAACTATTTAACATCAAACTCTGAACTCTGAACCTTGAACTCTGAACCTTGAACTATGAACTATGAACTATGAACCTTGAACTATGAACCCCGAACTCCAAACTATTTAACCTACTAACCTACTAACCTACTAACTTATTAACTATTTAACATCAAACTCCGAACTCCGAACTATGAACTATTTAACCTACTAACTTACTAACGTTTTAACTTTAAAGCAGCCGGATGCTTTTCTGCGGCTGTCGTTTCGCCTGTATCTGTCCGACCGGGAAGCGGTAGCGGAGTGTCAGCTCATGGCTGCCACGACTTTGCTTACCCATACCCCTGGTATGAAGGTCATACCCATATTCAAGTTCAATGCCTTCGAAGGTGGTGCCGGCAAAGAAGCCATATCCATCGCCGGAACGCCAGAAAAGACCTCCGGAGAATCGATCAGTGATCAGTGTACGGAGTGCTGTCTGCAGCTCTGTGTGCCCATTTCTGACTTGCACCCAAACCATCGGTTCAATAGCTAACGAACGAGTAAGCCGGATATTGTATCCAGCCATCAAATGAATAGCACGGGGAATAGAAGATCTTGCAGTGTCGGATTGCACATCGAGGGAATCACTCAAAGCAAAAAATGAGGGTTCATTCAGGTGGAGGAGCGACAGGCCGGCGTAACCGTTGCGGCCCAGCCAGGCGATGCCGGCACCCAGGTCGGCCAGTTGCCGCTGTACGCCCTCCACGATGTAGGAGGGCTGTGCGCCATCATTTTCACCACCAGTGATACGGGCGCTGCTCTCATCAAAAGCCAGATCAAGGATGCCTGCCTGCAGTCCGAAGTGGAGGTTCCCGTTGCGGGTGGGGAGGATGTAACTGTACTGTGCCGCCAGCAGGCTGTTGCGCAGGTTGCCGGCGGTGAGGCTGTAGGCTGTCACGCCGGCGCCATGTCGTCTGTTCAGGAAGTAGACCGGCATATGGCCGTTGAGGATCACCCGCCGGGGGGCATGCTGTATGCCGGCCCACTGGTAGCGGTAGAGCATTGAGACATCTATCATCTCACTGCCGCCGGCAAAGGCAGGGTTATAGTGTCCCTTCACCGTCCAGTAACGGGTCACCGGTGCATCCCACTGTGCCCGCAACTGCGGGAAGCAGCAACAGACCACCATCAGCAAAAGAAAACGCCCTTTTTCCATTATTGCTATAACTGAAAAAGGGCGGAAATATTGTATCAGAGGCGCTCCGGTTTCACCCGCATCAGGCTCAGCGCTTTCAGCATCCAGCGGGGGAGCGGTTTCCGGGGATCCCTCTTTTGCAGGTTGATGCTGAGCCCCAGCTTTTTAACCAGCGGCACCTTGTGCGTCTCCACGAACTCGATCAGGGTGCCGTCCGGATCTTCAATGTAGGCGAACTGACCCGCCGCATCACCCATATCGAATGAACTGCCCTCCCTGAACTGTTGGGTGGTATCTACGGTAAAAGGGTGTCCCAGCGATGCACAGTGCTTGCCCAGCGACTCCATGTTGCGGATGTCGAAGCAGACCTGAATGAAACCCGGATCGCCCCAGTAACGTCCCTCGTATAGCTTTCGCGGGGTGCGCTCCAGCGCCTGCACCAGCTCGATGCGGGAGGGACCGAACAGCTCGCTGAAGCTTCCTTTTCTTGGCTGCGAGTGACCCAGCAGGCGTCTGCGAAAATGGCCTGTCCCTCCGGGCAATGCTGCAAAGTCGGGGAAGATGCCGGTTTCATCGGCAACCACCGTGTCATAACCCAGGATATCACGGTAGACGGTCATCGCCCTCTCGATGTCGGTGACGCCGATGGTGACGCCTGCCACCCCGCCGGTCAGTCGCCCCTCATCCTTGAAGAGATAGTCATCCTGCACCACCTGGAAGAGGTTCCGATAGGGATCCATCAGGTAGAAGGTCTGGTTGCCGTCGATATTGTTGTTCAGACCACCCACAACCATTGCCCCGGGGTTACGGGAGAAGACATCGAAGGCACGTGCCACATCCCTGCTCCTGAGCTTGCAGACCAGCACGCCCAGGTCGCCCATCTGCAACCCGAAAGCGAGCGGCTGCGGCTGCCGTTCGGTGTACTGCCACACCTCGAAGCCGCCGCCGCCCTGCATGTTGACCGCGATGGCGGCATGACGCCGCTGTGGCTTCCCGCCGGTGTAGGGCAGCATCAGCTCCGCCACCTTGTTGTCCTCCAGGATGCGGATATCCATCTGAAACAACTCGATATAATATTTCCAGGCTTCGTAGAGGTTTTCTACTCCGATGCCTACCTGCTGGATGCCGGCGATGTTGTATTCGTGCGTCATTTGATCAGTGTTTGAATGAAAAATTAATGGTTGGTGTGTCAGGTGGCGTTGATGCGGCGTACCAGCCTGCGCGACAGTGCCGGCAGGAATCGTTTGATGTAGACCATCAGCAGCTCGGGACCTCCTACCAGCACCTCAGGCTTCTGCTTTTTGATTGCCTTCACGATCTTGCGGGCAGCCTTCTCCGCCGTAATCCCTTTCCGTTGTCCCTCATCCATCCTGCCGTGCTTCGTGCCATCGCCCTCCAGCGCGTTGTAGGAGATCTGTGTCTGCACCCTGCCGGGACAAACCATCACCACCCGGATGTGGTCGTCATGATACTCCGCCTGCAACGTCTCAAAGAAGCCGTAGAGTGCGAACTTGGAAGCGGCGTAGGCTGAGCGCAGCGGGAAGCCGAAACG
>DURL01000124.1 GCA_012837345.1 Bacteroidales bacterium | reverse complement strand
GACGGCAAGGCACTGGGCGAAGTACACACCCTGCTGGCTACGGGGAAACACCTGGCAGCCTACGGCGCTGCCGAAGCGGGAAGGGACTACCACACCGCCGAGCTCTCCGAGCACACCCTGCGCAACGTCTACCTGCCTCCCTACGAGGCAGCCGCCAAGGCTGGTGTGGCCTCCTTCATGGCCTCCTTCAACGAGATCAACGGCGTACCCGCTACCGGCGACCGCTGGCTGCTGACTGATATCCTGCGCGGTGAGTGGGGTTTCAGGGGCTTCGTGGTGAGCGACTATACCGGTGTGAACGAGCTGGTACCCCACGGATTTGCGGAGGATGAACAGCATGCCGCCGAGCTGTCGGTCAATGCCGGCATCGACATGGACATGACCGGTGCCACCTTCATCAAGCACCTCAGTAAATCAGTGGAGGAAGGCAAGGTGTCGGAGGAGACCATCGACAACGCTGCCCGCCGCATCCTGGAGATGAAGTTCCTGTTGGGGCTCTTCGATGACCCCTACCGTTACCTCAATGAGGAACGTGCAAAACAAAACAGCATGACACCGGAATCTATGGAGACGGCACGTAAGGCCGTAGCCGCTTCGGTAGTGCTGCTGAAGAATGAAAACAACCTGCTACCCATACCGAAAGAAACGGCGGTCACCCTGGCGCTGGTGGGTCCGTTGATGAACGATTCCGTCAACCTCAATGGAGAATGGGCAGGCCTGGGGGACCGCAACAAGAGCGTTCCCATTCTCAAAGGACTCACCGATAAATACAAAGATAGTGCTGTAAAGCTGATCTACGCAGAGGGATCATCGATTGACGAAACCACACCCGCCAGGATTGCCGGGGCGGTCTCCGCCGCACGCCGGGCCGATCTCGTGGTCGCGGCCATGGGCGAGAGCTTCCACTGGTCCGGTGAGGCAGCCGTACGCACCGACATCCGCCTGCCGGAGGCACAACGCCAGCTGCTGGGAGCCCTGAAAGAGACAGGAAAACCGATCGTGCTGGTCAACCTGAGCGGCCGCCCCCTCGATCTCTCCCGTGAGGAGGAAGAGATGGATGCGATCCTGCAGGCCTGGTTTCCCGGCACACAAGGGGGACATGGCATTGCCGATGTGATTGCCGGTGACTACAACCCCTCAGCACGACTGGTGATGTCGTTTCCCCGAAACGTGGGGCAGATACCCATCTACTACAACCGCAAGAACACCGGACGACCGGTAGACCTGAACGATGAGCGGGTCGATTACAAATCGAACTACCTCGACAGCTCCATCACCCCGCTCTATCCCTTCGGCTATGGCCTCAGCTACACCACCTATGTCATCAGCGACCTGGCACTCGACAAGTCGTCGATGAAGGCAGTGGATGACCGGATCACTGTCACCGCCACCGTGCAAAACAGTGGCGAGAGGGAGGGTGAGATGGTGGTGCAGCTCTATGTGCGCGACCTGGTGGGAAGCGTCACCCGGCCGGTGAAAGAGCTGAAAGGATTTCAGAAGATCGCACTGAAGGCGGGAGAAAGCAGGCAGGTCACCTTTGAGCTGCGGGCGGAAGAGCTGGCCTTCTATGGCATCGACATGAAGAAGAAAACCGAACCGGGCAGCTACAAGCTGTGGGTTGCCCAGAACTCCGATGACAACGGGAATGAAGCTACCTTCTCGGTAGAGTAAAAAAGTAAAAGAGCAAAACAACGCAACAATGAAGAGAAACCTAACCATAGGGACACTGGCTTTGTCCGCTTTGTCGGCAATGGCACAGCAAACAGAGCAGCGCCCCAACATCATCTTCATCCTGAGTGACGACCATGCCAGCCAGGCCATCAGTGCCTACGGGCATCCCATATCGGAGCTGGCACCCACGCCCAACATCGACCGGATTGCCCTCGATGGCGCCATCTTCCGGAACAATTACTGCGCCAACTCCATCTCCGGTCCCAGCCGCGCCAGCATCCTCACCGGCAAGCACAGCCACAAGAACGGCTTCCTGGCCAACTGGAACCAAGCGTTCGACGGCTCACAGCAGACCCTCCCCAAGATCCTGCAGGAGCATGGCTACCAGACGGCGCTGATCGGCAAGTGGCACCTGATCTCCAGGCCTACCGGCTTCGACCACTGGATGATCCTGAACGACCAGGGGGACTATTACAATCCCGACTTCATCACGGAACAGGATACGGTGCAGTATGCCGGTTATGTCACCGACCTGATCACCACCTTCACCAAACAGTGGCTGCAGACAAGAGAGGAGAAGAAGCCCTTCTT
>DURL01000123.1 GCA_012837345.1 Bacteroidales bacterium | reverse complement strand
TTGTTCTTGAGCTCCACACCCATCTGGCCGTAGTCATACACAGCGCTCAGCCCGTCATAGATCTCACTCGATTGAAACACGTATCCATACTCCTTGCAGTGTGATACCAGTTTCTTAAATACCTCTTCCTGTTGTGCCATATTCAATTTTGGGAATCATGCCCTCTGCGCTGTTCGTCATGCGCCTGCATGCATTTGTTTCTGATTGCTATCTGTTCACTATTTTCAACCTGCAAAGTAAACGGTTTTTTTTGAGATTCTGGCCACCAAAATGCTTAAAGATAAATAATGGTGCCAATTTGAACCTGGCATCAGGGAAAAATTGTATTTTTGCATCTTACACTGACAATTCGACAAACAAAGAACAGGAGTTAGATGGCAGGGGGAATGAGATCGTTGGCAAAGGAGACCTTCTTTTACGGAATGGGTAGTGTGCTGCCCAGGCTTCTGAGCTGGTTCCTCTCCCTCTACTGGGCCTTCGCACTGCCCCGGGTGGATGACATCGGGATACTGACCAATTTCTATGCCTGGGTAGCCCTCCTGCAGGTGATCCTCACCTATGGCATGGAGACCGGTTTCTTCCGCTTTGCCAACAAGGAGTCTGATCCTGCGAAAGTCTTTTCCACCGCCTTTGTCAGCATCCTCTCCAGCACCGTTCTCTTCTTTACGGTGGCCCTCCTCTTCCTTGAGCCGGTGGCATTCGCGCTGGGTGGCAGTGAGATGAAACCGCACTACCTGCTGATGATGGTGCTGATCCTCTGCTTCGACGTGGTGGGAGCCATTCCCTTCGCCAACCTGCGCTTCAAGAAGAGACCCATCCGCTTTGCAGCCATCAAGCTGGTCAACGTGGGGCTGACCATCCTGATCAACCTCTTCTTCTTCCTGGCTTGTCCTCTCCTGCAGGAGCAGTTCCCCGATGCCTTCGCATGGTTCGATCTGAGCCGGGGCGTCGATTATATCCTGATCGCCAATCTCACCGCCTCGGTGGTGCAGCTGCTGATGGTCTCACCCGAGCTGAGGGTTCGCTTCACGTTCGACAAGGCGCTGCTGAAGAGGATGCTGCGCTACTCCTTCCCGATCCTGATTCTGGGAATCGCCGGCATCCTCAACCAGACGGTGGACAAGATCCTCTTCCCCTGGTTCTATCCCGACAAGGCGAACGCTTTCCGGGAGCTGGGCATCTATGGGCAGAACTTCAAGATCGCCATCATCATGGTGATGTTCACCCAGGCGTTCCGCTACGCCTTCGAACCCTTTATCTTCGCCCGCAACCGCGAGGCAGCCGACGACCGCCAGTCGTTCAGCGACGCCACCCGTTATTTCATCCTCTTCGGGCTGCTGATCTTCCTGGTGACCACCGGTTACATCGATATCATCAAGTTTCTGATACCGGTGCAATATCATGAAGGTCTCAAGGTGGTACCAATCGTATTGATGGGTGAGCTCTTCTTCGGTGTCTACTTCAACCTGTCGCTCTGGTACAAGCTTACCGACCAGACCCGCTGGGGAGCCTATATGTCGGTCTTCGGTTTCATCATCACCCTGCTCATCAACATTCTGTTTATCCCCCGCTTCGGATACATGGCTTGTGCCTGGGCATCCTTCATTGCCAACCTGACGATGATGGTGATCTCCTACGGACTGGGACAGAAGCATTACCCCATCCCTTACAACCTCCGATCTGCAGGCACCTTCTTCCTGCTCACGCTGATCCTTTATGCGGGTATCAGGACAAGCTATCTGCAGATTGAGAGCCTCCCGCTGCGGCTGGCTGTCAGCACCCTGCTGGTGGCAATCTATCTCATTGTGATGATAAAGCGGGAGCTGCCGCTTCGGCAATGGCCATTTATCGGGAAATATTTCAAGTAATTTGTAAAATGAGTATTAAACAATTCAATATCAATTTTCAACAAGCAAGGCTGAAAGCTGACTGCTGAAAGCTGACCGCTAACTAAAAAAAACCTATGAAAAAACTATTTTTGTCGCTCACAATCCTATTTGTGGCATTCACTGCGAGAGCCGATGAAGGAATGTGGCTCCTGAAAGAGCTCAACCGCGAGAATATCGCACGTATGCAGGAGCTGGGATTCACTTTTCCGGCAGACCAGCTTTACAGTGAACAGAACCCCTCGCTGAAAGATGCCGTGGTGATCTTCGGTGGCGGATGTACCGGCGTGGCGGTATCGGACGAAGGACTGATCTTCACCAACCATCACTGCGGCTATGGTGCTATCCAGCAGTTGAGCGCCGTGGAGCATGACTACCTGCGTGACGGCTTTGCCGCTGCCAGTAAAAACGATGAACTCTATGCCGAAGGACTTACCGTCTCCTTCCTCCGGTCGATGGAGGATGTGACAGAGCGCATTGCACCTCATGTACCATTGGTGATGAGCGAGATACAGCGTGAGCTGGCCATCGACTCCATTTCCAATGAGCTGATCAGTGAGTATGAGAATGATCCCTTCACCCGTGCACGGGTGGTGCCCTTCTTTGCGCGTAACAAATATTATGTGGTGCTCTACGATCTCTTCCGTGACGTGCGCATGGTGGTTGCTCCCCCTTCCTCAGTGGGTAAGTTCGGCGGGGATACCGACAACTGGATGTGGCCGCGCCATACGGGTGATTTCTCGGTGTTTCGTGTCTATGCCGGCAAAGACAACAAACCGGCCAAATACAGTGCCGAAAATGTACCCTATCAGCCCAAATATGTGGTGCCGGTATCGCTGACAGGCGTGAAGGAGGGTGATTATGCGATGACCGTGGGGTATCCCGGAAGCACACAGCGTTACCTATCCTCCTGGGGTATCCGCCAGCGGATGGAATCGGAGAACAAACCACGCATCGAGGTGCGGGGTGCCAAGCAGGCGATCTGGTGGGATGCCATGACACAGAACGACACCATTCGCATCAAGTATGCCAGCAAGCATGCCGGCAGCTCCAACTACTGGAAGAACTCGATGGGGATGAACGAAGCGTTGACCCGACTGGGTGTGCTGCCTGAGAAGGAAGCACTGGAAGCCCGACTGGCTGAATGGATCAAAAGCAATCCGCAGCAGGGTGCCAGATACGACAGTACACTGGTATTTCTCAGTGAAGCATACGGTTCTTCTGATGAGCTGGCCCGCTACACCACTTACTACCTCGAGACCTTCAATAACGGCATCGAACTGATTCGTTTTGCCAACACCATCCTCCGTTTCGACAGCGACGGTACGGAAGAAGAGAAACAGGCATTCATCAACGATCGCCTGATTGAATCGTACAAGAATTATGAACCGGCTCTGGATAAAAAGGTGCTGCCGGTACTGATGAAACTTTATGCTGAACGGGTGCCCGAGGTATATCACCCCGATATTTACAATAAGATCGACTCACTCTTCGGAGGTGACTATGAGCTGTATGCCGACTGGCTCTTCGCCAACTCCCGATTTACCTCACTGGAAAAGCTGATGGCATTGTTGAAAAATGCAGACACCCAGGAACTGACAAAGGATCCGGCGATGGAGTTGGCATTGTCTACCACCGATATGGGATACGAATTATCGGGAAAGATGATGTCCTATTACGAACAGATGCTACGCGGTGAACGGGAGTTTATGGCGGCCCTGATGGAGATGGACAGCAATCGCACCTTCTATCCCGATGCCAACTTCACCCAGCGGATGAGTTATGGCACTGTGGGGGGGTATTGGCCACGTGATGCGGTGTGGTATGACTACTACACCACTGCACAGGGGATCATGGAGAAGCAGAAACCGGGTGACCCCGAGTTCAATGTGCAGGAGGAGATCCTCGATCAGATCCGCAACGGTGATTTCGGCCCCTATGTGGATAACAAAGGGGTGATGAGAGTCAATTTCCTCTCCACCAACGATATCACTGGCGGTAACTCCGGTAGTCCCGTGCTGAACGGTAATGCAGAACTGATTGGTCTCGCCTTCGATGGCAATTGGGAGTCACTGAGTGGTGACATCCTCTTCGAGCCGGCGATGCAGCGCATGATCAGCGTTGATATCCGCTATGTGCTTTTTGTTATCGACAAGGTGATGGATGCCCCCCATATTGTGGAGGAACTGGTGGTCGCACAATAGCGTGTCTATATGTACGGGGTAACAGCTCCGTAATGGAAGAACCCCTCACTGGCAGCTTGCTGACGGTGAGGGGTTCTTCTATGGAACAGGATGAGTGGTTCAGAATCCCATCTTCTCCCTGTCAAATTTCTCATTCCGGGGCGGGGAGGGTTTGTAGCTCTCATCATCCCAGAGGTTGCTGGTGATCATCAGATCGGCACTGTACCGGTTGCAGGCAATGGGCACATTGTGTACACGACACTGGCGAAGCAACATCATGATGTCTGCCTCGTGCGGTTGTGCATTGAGGTCGTCAATCAGGAATACCGCCAGGTCGATCTCCTTACGGACCACCATGGCTGCGATCTCGGCATCTCCTCCCATGGGACCTGAGTTCATGATGGTAAAATCAGGGTTCACTCCCTCATTGCTAAGGGCATCCCGAACCAGGCTTCCGGTAGTGCCGGTGCAGACCAGGTGATGTTCCGACAAGAAATCGGAGTTAAAGATCACCCATTCCACCATGTCGGCTTTCCGGTGATCATGCGCTACAAGCGCTATTGTCAGTTTTCGTCTCATTGTTATCAGGAATCATTTTTCAGTGATCAGTTGTCGAGGTAAACCATGAACTAGGAACCATGAACTTTAAACCTACAAACCAACCTAAATACCCAGTTCCTGCCGGATGGCATTGATCTTGGCATCAGCATTGGCTTCTGCATTTGTCAGTTCCTCACCTGTCTTTGGAGATCCTTTCACTTCGATGTAGAACTTGATCTTGGGCTCAGTGCCGGAAGGACGAACAGATACTTTGGTGCCTTCCTCGGTGAAGTATTGCAGTACGTTGGAGGTGGTAGGCATCTCCAGTGCCACCTTCTCGTTTTTAACGATGTCGACCGCTTCGAGCCGTGCAAAGTCCTTGATCAGTGTGACCGGTGATCCTCCCAGTGTTTCCATCGGATTGCTGCGGAAACGCTTCATCATCGCCTCAATCTCATCAGCTCCCTCTTTACCTTTTCGTACCAGTGAAACTCCTACCTCTTTCGAGTAGCCGTATTCCAGATAGATATCTTCCAGTAACTGATACATGCTTTTGCCTTTCTCCTTCGCCCAGGCGGCGATCTCCGCGAAAAGTGTGCAGGCCGATACCGAATCCTTGTCACGTACAAAGTCACCTGCCAGGAAGCCATAGCTCTCCTCACCTCCACCAATATACTTTTTTGTTCCTTCGTTTTTGCGTATGATGTCGGCAATCCATTTGAAGCCGGTATAGCAGTCGAAGATCTCGATTCCCTTCTTCACGGCTATCTCCTTCACCAACTCAGTGGTGACAATGGTCTTCACCACAAACTCTTTCCCGGTGAGCAGATCCAGCTCCTCACGGCGGGTCATGATGTAGTAGAGGTAGATCAGCATGGTTTGGTTGCCGTTTACCAGGATGAAATTGCCCTCGTTATCGCGGATGGCTGTGCCGATACGGTCACCATCAGGGTCGGTGGCCATCACCAGCTCAGCACCCGTTTCAATTGCCTTTTTAATGGCCATGTCGAGAGCTGCCGGTTCTTCCGGATTGGGAGAGATCACCGTGGGGAAGTCACCGCTGATCACATCCTGTTCCGGTACGCGGATGATGTTGGTGAAACCAACCGCTTTCAGTGCGTCGGGCACCAGGGTGATGCTTGCTCCGTGAATCGGAGTGAAAACCATTTTGAGGTCATGTTGACTGGCAATGGCATCGGGTGAGAGGACCAACTTTTTCACCTCCTCAATGAATGCCTTGTCCATATCCTTACCGATGATCTCAATCAGATCGTTGTTCCCCTCGAAGAGGATCTTATCGACGGAAGAGATGCGGTTTACTTCTGCAATAATGTTCTTGTCGTGAGGTCCCAGTACCTGTGCGCCATCGTTCCAATAGGCTTTGTAGCCGTTATACTCCTTCGGGTTGTGTGATGCGGTGATCATGATTCCACTCTGACAACCCAGCTTGCGGATGGCATAGGAGACCTCGGGTGTAGGTCTCAGATCTTCGAAGAGGTAAACTCTGATGCCGTTGGCACTGAAGATGCCGGCAGCGATCTCAGCAAACCGACGGCTGTTGTTACGACAGTCGTGGCCGATCACCACCCTGATCTCCTCCAATGCAGCAAACTCTTTCTTCAGATAGTTGGTGAGTCCCTGGGTAGCAGCCCCAACGGTATACTTATTCATCCGGTTACTTCCTGCACCCATAATACCTCGCAGTCCACCCGTGCCAAATTCCAGATCCTTGTAAAAGGCATCAATCAATGGCTTCTTGTCTTCATTGTCAAGGAGACGTTCCACCTCTGTTTTTGTCTCTACATCGTAGTTCCCACTCAGCCACGACTTTGCTTTGTCGGTGACCTGGGCCAGTAATGTTGCTTCTTCCATATTCTTACTGTATATTATTGTGTGTCTATATTTATTGATAAGTGATCAGTTGTCAACCAACTTCCTAACCTGCTAACCTATTAACCTACTAACTTATTAACCTATTAATTTTCAAACAAGGAACCTCGAACCTTGAACTTAATTTAATTCTCAATCGATTGTACCTTATACTTCTCACCGGTCTGGTCCACGATCTTCCTGTAATATTCATTTGAATAACCGGGACGGGAGGGGAATGCAGGCAGTCCGTGCTCATTTCGTTTAAACTGGCCATTATCCTCTTTCTTAATCACCCCGTCAATATATTTCACCATCAGGTACTCTCCCAGCTTCTTCCATTCAGCCACTCCCTCCTCAACTAACTGGTTGGAATATTGGGTGAGGTAATCTATTGCTTCCGGTTGTGATTCTTCATAGAGTGTAAGGACATGCTGTTCCACTTGCGGTTGTGCTGTTCTAAACTGCTCTTCCAGACGGGATTGTATCTTCTTCATGTCCACACTCATATCGCTGTATCGCGTGTAAACCATATTGGAGACCCAGTTGTGAATCCAGAAAGCAGATGTCCAGGAGAAGGTGAGCAGGTCACCGTTGCCCGGAGCCATCTCATGCGGCACTTCGGTATGACCACAGTAGATGGGGTAGTAGACAGTCTGGGCGGCATCGTCGATACCGAACCAGAGGATACCGCCTACGGGATCGGGCAGCCAGGAGCGCATCTGAGCCACAAAGGAGAAGCCTGTCTGCTGTGTGGCGATGGGACGTTCGTTACAGTATTCCACGGAGTCAACCTCGAAGGTGAGGGGTGACCAGCGGTAGGGTGAGTTGAAAGGGCCGGCACCGACATCAAAACGCCAGTCGAGCTCGGTACCCTCGTAATGATCGCGCATCATCTCCTGTATATCATGTGCGCTGAGCTTGCTGTCAGGCTTGATGTAGAGAGGCATGGGATCGGTGCTTTTGCCTTGTGCATAGGTCACATATTTTCCCATATCACTGTTAACCTTATTGAAGAAGGACCATACACGGGCTTCACAAAAGCGCATTGCGCCAAAATCGATCGGGGCATATGCCTGTGCAAAGCTGAAGTCGGCATCCTCACCGGAAAAATAGCCTTTATCGCGGGCAAATGTAATCACATCGGGTGAGTAGAGACAGTTTTCAGGATCATTGAGCGGGAATTGCTGGATGCGTGCCTGGTTGGCATGGGCCGAGACACAGTCGTCAGGAATGCGAACGGCGACCCACACGGCTCCCTTGTTACCAACACCTTTACCAATCATCTCCATTATCCACACCTCGTTGGGGTCAGCGATGGAGAATGATTCGCCGGAGCTGTAGTAGCCATGTTTTTCTACCAGCCCGGTCATCACGCCAATCGCTTCACGTGCATTTTTAGCACGTTGGAGTGTGATGTAAATAAGACTGCCGTAATCCATGATCCCGGTGCTGTCGGTCAGCTCACTGCGACCGCCAAAGGTGGTCTCGCCGATGGCAAGCTGATGCTCGTTCATGTTACCTACTACATTGTAAGTGCGGAGTGCCTGCGGTATTTCACCCAGGTACTTCCCGGTATCCCATTCATGCACTTTTAACATCTCACCGGGACGGTATTGTCTTGCGGGCCAGTGATATAACTCGCCATAAAGGCCATATGAATCAGCTGCGTAGGAGATAAGAGTGGAGCCATCGGTTGATGCTTTCCGCCCAACCAACAGGTTGGTACATGCAAATGTGGTAATTGCATAATATCCCACCATAAGGGTGGTTAAAAACAGTTTTCTCATTCTTTCAGTTGTGAACAATTACTAAAACAAAACATAACAGCGTAAAGATACTTTTTTTTGCTTAATCTGTATGCAGGAGCTCTGATATATTTTCTTTTATTTCCATTAAATGGTTCGCATTAATCGAAAATAAGTTCTATATTTGTAAGTGACAAAACTCCTTTTGTGCGACGAATGAGATGAGACAGTTCGCGAATATGCCAGGCATGAAAAGATTTATGGGACTCACAGCTTATCAAATTGTGATGCTTGTTGTATTGGTTGTGATGTTGTTTTTTCTGAGTGATAGCAGTGTGGCTAAAAGGATACGCTATGAAACGCAAATCAAAGAGCTGGAGGCACAGATTGAATATTATCATCAGCAAACAGAATCAGACAGGCAGAAATTGCATGAGCTCCAATCAAATGATGAAGATCTGGAGAAGTTCGCACGGGAGAATTATCTCATGAAAAAAGAGAATGAAGATATATTCATCATTGATGAATGAATCTTCAATGCTGTGTATCAGTGCACAGTTGTTTAATTTTGGAAAATCTTGAATTGTTGTACAAATGTGGTACTTTCAAAATGACAGACAGGTCATCTGTCTTTCACTATTGGGTAAACATCACTCTATTATAGGATATGGTACATAACCTGAATGAAAAATTGCTTCGCATCGCTGCATTCATAATTTTATTATCTGCCATTTTGTATATGGTAGTACCACTTGTTGCACCCTGGATAATGGCCTTTTCTGTTGCTCTTTTTTCTGTGCTCACAGTTTCTTCTCCTTATCCGGGAAAAAGTATACGTGGTAAAAGGTTGTTTCTTTTACAGATTTTTTCTTCCCTGCTGATGATTGCTTCAACCTATCTGATGTTCAAACAGCGTAACGAATGGGCATTGGTCATGTTATGTGGTGCGCTCTTCATGTTATATGCTGCAGTGATGATGCCTAGAGAGCTGTTGAGAGAAACAGAGAATGAGAATGACAAAGAATGATTTCATGCAGATCCCGTGGGATCTGATTCGTTCTTTTTTTTAAATGTGTGATGAAGAAGAATTTTCTTGTAGTTGACGATAATCTGACTGTATGTCTGATGCTGAAATCATGGCTGATCAAAAAGGGATACAATGCCGAAACAGCCACAGATGTTCATCAAGCCAAGCAATTGGTTCGGGAACAGCCTATTGATATGATTCTGGCAGACATCAAAATGCCTGATGTCGATGGTTTTACGTTTTTGTCATGGGTGAAAAAATTTGACTCTGAGATCCTGGTGATCATGATGACCGGCTTTGCCGACATTGAGACAGCCGTTGAGGCCATGAAAGCAGGGGCATCAGATTACATCGCCAAACCGATCAAACCTGAGTTGCTCTTTCATAAAATCGATGAGGCTTTTCAGTCACAACTGAACAGACAACGCAAAGATCATAACTGCAATGAGCAGATTAAACCTCCCGGGGAGAAATATGCACGGTTGTTACGCTACCTGGACAATGTGGTGGATCAGAAGTTACATCTGTTGGTAACCGGTGACAGAGGTACCGGAAAGTCTTCCACAGTGAGATATCTGCATGACAAAGGATATCACATGAGCAAGCCGCTGATAATAGTGGATTTGGATCATTTTGAAAGCGACAGGGAGTTGAACAACCTTCAGGCAGAAACAACCAACGATACATCCTTGTTGATTGAAAAATTCAGAGAAGCGCGGGGTGGAGTCCTGCATATCCGTAACGCTGAATTGTTGGACCTGAATATGCAGGATGAACTGTTGGGTATGCTTACCCGTCAGAATCGGGACGATGACTTCGTGCAGGTTGTGGTCAGTTCGGTGAAAAATAAGGAGGAGTTGCAGAGAGTGTTGATACCGAAACTCTACACACAGTTGGAGAAAAACAGTGTTGAACTGCCCGTCCTAAGAGGTGATAAGGAGGTGATTAAAGGTTTTGCCAGCTATTTCCTGAAATTTTCCAACTACATCCTGGGCAAAGAGATAAAGGGTTTTGAGCCGGAGCTTATGGAACAACTTTACAACTATGCATGGCCGGAAAATATCCAGGAACTGAAGAATATGGTTTTAAAAGCTGCTTTGCTCACCGAATCATCCCGTATCTCCGTCAATATCGCACCGGAATTGTTTGGCAAGCATGAGAGTTCCAGAGAAACGAAACCTCAACCAACCAATTCGATACATAAGTTGCGAAAAGAAAACTACGAAAAAGAGAAAATTATGGAAGCACTTCAGCTCGCAAAAGGGAACAAGACCATGGCTGCCTCCATTCTGAACATTGACAGGAAAACCCTTTACAACAAAATGAAACTTTACAAGGTCTCAACATAAACCTTGCGTTGATGTAGACTCTCCATGAAAAAAGAAGTACCAAAACTTGGTCCCAAGGTGATTGCTGGTTATCTGTTAATCGTAGTGATCATGGCTGTCGGACTCTATCTCATTTACCGTAACCTGGTTGAGTTCTCCCAAAGCAGGGTCAAAAATGAGGAGCACCGTGAGCTGTTGGTTGTGGGAAGGACGCTTTCCATGCTATACGAGATTGAGAGTGATCAGAATCTCTTTACATCTGAGAATGCCGGCGCCTATTTCCTTAAATATGATTCCATTGTACCGGATATCGCACGCAATCTTGATTCTCTGAGACTTATGACGAGTGATTCTTTTCGGATCAACAAACTCGACAGCATCCGCCTTCTAATCGATCAGAAACGGGATAACCTGGAAAAGGTGGCATCATTGCTCGATTCAATGCGTACGGCTCCGCAAATCACTACCCTGATGGAGAGTAGTTATGTTCCACCCTCTCTCAATAGAGAGATATCCAATTATCTGACCAGTAACAATCTGGCTCCCTCGCTCAGTCATGATAGCGATACCAGTGTGGTTAAAGGGCAACGTAAAGGTTTTCTGGACAGGGTGCGAAACGTGTTTGTTGCATCCGAAGATTCCACCCTGGTGATTGAAAAACGATCGGTAGTCACTTCCAGTCAGTTTCGGGTGTTGGTTGACACATTGATCAATAAGATACGAACCTCTGAGAAGTTGGATTTGAAGAGACATAAGCAGTTTGAACTGGCTTTCCTTAGTCAGCTGGAAGTGATGAGCCAGCACAATCGCATGCTGACAGCCCGCATTGATGATCTTCTGAAAAGTGTGGAACAGGAGGAGATGAAGAAATCACTTGCACTGGTATCTGCTCGCGAAAAGGCGATAAGGGGTTCTCAACAGACGCTTTTCATTGTCTCCACCCTGGCAATGTTGATTGCTCTGGTCTTCGTTTTTCTCTTTTTGATTGATCTGAATAAAAGCCGTCGTTATCGCAGAGAGCTGGAACAATCGCACAAACAGATATCCAATCTGCTTGCATCACGTGAGAAACTGATGCTTACCATCTCACATGACATCAAAGCTCCCATGAGCTCTATCCTTGGTTATATTGAACTGATGGAGGAGGAAGAGGACCCGGAAAAGCGGGAGCGCTTTCTTTATTATATGAAAAGTTCAGGCGATCAGGTGTTGCGTCTCATCTCAACCTTGCTGGATTATCATCGTATCGAGTCAGGTACCTGGCAATTGAAAGAAACCCGCTTCGACTTGCATACCCTTGCCGAAGAGACAGTTCAGGGCTTTCGCCCTTTGGCAATGCAGAAGGAGCTGGAATATAGTGTCGAAAATCGGATTCCTGAGGAGAGTATCCGTTATGGTGACCTCTACATGATCAGACAGATCATGAATAATATCCTCTCCAATGCGGTCAAATATACGAGATCGGGGAAGATATCGGTCGTAATGCAAGAGGAGATAAGGGAGCATTCAGACTGGTTCATCTTTAGCGTGAATGACACGGGTGAGGGGATCGACGAAACCGATCAACAACTCATATTCGGTGAATTTCAACGTGGACACAATCATGAAGAGAGTGAGCCGGTAGAGGGAAGCGGTCTGGGACTAGCCATCACCAAAGGGTTCGTAGAGGCCCTGCAGGGAGAGATACAGCTACATTCTGAAAAAGGAGAGGGCTCCTCTTTCATTATTGGATTACCACTGAAGACTATCGATATAGAAGAGAAGAACAGAGAAAAGGAACAACCTGTTTCTGACAATAGAAAATGTTGTGCGTTGGTGGTGGATGATGATATTGTCCAGTTGATGATGATCTCAGAGATGCTGCAAAAGCTAGCGTTTGAGGTTGTTACGGAGAGGAACCCGGATGAAGTGATACCGCTGCTGAAACATCACTCTTTCGATATTATCTTTATCGATATCATGATGCCTCATACCAACGGTTTCACCCTGGCTGAGAAGGTGAAAGCAGTCCTTCAGCAGAGCGAGGTTCCGCTGATCGCGCTCACTGCTCGTTCGGATATCTCACTCGATGATCTACACGAAGCCGGTTTTTCCGGAAATCTGACCAAGCCCTTCAACCTGCATGATCTGAATATGTTGGTCAAGCAGTATCATCTGACAAATGAAGAGAATACACATCATCCGTTGATCACCTCTTCTCTTCACACTCCTATTGGGGTTGCTGCCCTGATCGAATTCGTAAAGGAGGATCCGATTGTCTGTAAGTCTATCCTGCAGTCATTTGTTGACGAGACCTCAGCGAATATACCCCTGTTGAAGAACTATATGGGTAACAACGAGATGCGTGCCGCCGCCGGACTATCACACAAGATGCTTCCACTCTTTCGCATGATGGACAACAAAGTGGTTGTATTCTTACTGAGCCGTTTGGAGAAGGAGAAAACTCTCTCAGAGAAGGAAAAAGGAGAGGTCCTAGACCTGCTGAAAGAGAGTGTGGCGGAAGCCGTTGATTTGATGAAAAAGTTGTCTCTGGGTTGACACATGACACACACATCACTTATCACTGCCTATAAACGTCACTTGTTATTGGAGAAAGGTCTCTCCCCTCACACCATTGAGGCCTATTTGAGTGATCTGCAAAAGTTAACCACTTATCTGGATGAACGGCAGCTCACCTACGCCGATGTAAACCAGCATCATCTGGAAGCATTTCTTGCCGGGTTGCACGATCGCGGTATTTCACCCCGTTCTGTGGCACGAACGATCTCAGGCATGAAATCCTTCTTCCGTTTTCTTTTGTTGGACCATGTTCGTGACGAGAACCCTGCCGAGTTGATGGAGACACCCAGGATCGGTCTCAAACTGCCGGTTGTACTCTCTCTGGAAGAGATCGACAGGCTATTGGGGGTTATCGATCTCTCTACGGCCGAAGGTACCCGCAATGATGCGATCATTGAGACATTATACAGCTGTGGTTTGCGCATCTCAGAACTTACTCATCTTCGCTTCACAGATCTATATCCCGATGAGGGTTTTATACGTGTGGAGGGTAAAGGGAACAAACAACGTCTTGTGCCTATTTCAGAAATTGCTTTGCATAAGATTCATAACTGGCTCTCTTACCGCCGCCAAATCAACCTGAAAAAAGGTTACGAAGATATCATTTTTGTCAGCTCCAGGGGGACACCAATATCGCGTGTTACCGTGTTTCACTACCTGAAAAAATATGCAGTGATGGCCGGTTTGCAGAAGACAATCAGTCCTCACGTTCTTCGTCACTCCTTTGCCACCCATCTGCTTGAGAGAGGGGCTAACATACGGGTGATCCAGGAAATGTTGGGGCATGAGAAGATTACGACTACTGAAATTTATACCCATCTTGATCGCAATTTCCTACGGCAGGAGATCATCGAACATCACCCGCGTAACAAAAAAGGTTAATAGGTTAGTAAGTTAGTAAGTTAGTAGGTTATAACCCGGAACCGTGAACCGGGTATAGAGAATCAAAATAACAGTGTGCGAACAACCTAAAGCTGGCCGTCGGCCACTGAATACGAATCCTTAAATTTATCAGGAAAAAAAGAGCTCCGCTCCAAGATTATTTCCTATATTTGTTCAAAAAAAGATAGCATCATGAAATTCGTAGTATCAAGCGCATCGCTGTTGAACCATCTGCAAGCCATAAGCAGGGTAATCAACTCAAAGAATACCTTACCCATACTGGATTGTTTTCTGTTGGACCTGAAAGGGAATATGCTTTCGCTTACGGCTGCCGATAGTGAGACACGCCTGGAGACAACCGTCGAAGTGAACAGTGCCGAGGGGGAGGGGAGTCTGGCAATCAATGCCCGTAACCTCCTGGATCCGTTGCGTGAGCTGCCTGACCAACCCCTGACGATCGATATCAACGATGAAACACTTGAGGTCTTCATCTATTATCACAACGGTAAATACAATTTTGTGGGACTGAAAGGTGATGAGTATCCCGATCCAAAGCCACTGAAAGAGGATTTCATGACGCTGTCACTGGATGCTGATATACTCTTCTCAGGCATCAACCGCACTGTCTATGCCACAGCTGATGATGAGCTGCGTCCGGTGATGAACGGGATCTATTTTGATATTACGGCTGAAAATGTGACCTTCGTAGCCTCCGACGGACATAAGCTGGTACGGGTCACCACTACCAGCGCAAAGGGTGAGGGGCGCTCTTCTTTTATCCTTCCCAAAAAACCGGCCAATCTACTGAAAGCGCTCCTCCCCAAAGAGAGTGGCACGGTAGAGATCCGCTTCGACGAAAACAATGCCTACATCACCATGAGTGATTACAGGATGGTCTGTCGTTTTGTGGAGGGACGCTATCCCAATTACAATTCTGTGATCCCACAGAACAATCCGAATAACTTTACACTCGATCGTCTGGCACTGCTCAATGCTCTGAAACGTGTTGCTGTTTTCTCTAACCCGGCAAGCAGCCTGGTGAAGTTCCAGCTGTCGGAAGACAAGATCGTGGTCTCAGCACAGGATATCGACTTCCTTACCGCTGCTGAGGAGATGATTCCTTGCACCTATGAAGGAAATGTGATGAACATCGGTTTCAAGGCTGCTTTCCTGATTGATATCCTCAACAACATCCCCTCTTCCGATGTGCGGATGGAGCTCTCTGATCCCTCTCGGGCAGGGCTAATCCTACCAGTTGAGACAGAGGAAAACGAGGAGATGCTGACACTGCTGATGCCGATGATGTTAAACGATTAAACAGCAGAGTATGCAGTTAAACCTTAAGAACCCAATCGTTTTTTTCGACCTTGAGACAACCGGGATCAATATCACACACGACCGTATCGTCGAGATCTCTTTTCTGAAAGTTTATCCCAACGGCAAAGAAGAGATCAAATCGCGCCGCATAAACCCGGAGATGCCCATTCCGCCGCAGTCTACCGCCATTCACGGTATCACCGATGAGGATGTGAAGGATTGTCCCACCTTCAAACAGGTGGCACGATCACTGGCCGATCAACTGGAGGGGTGCGATCTGGCCGGCTTCAACTCAAGCCGTTTCGATGTGCCGATGCTGGCGGAGGAGTTTCTGCGGGCAGGTGTTGACTTTGACATGAGCAAACGTAAGTTTGTGGATGTGCAGATCATCTTTCACAAGAAAGAACAACGCACCCTTGAGGCTGCCTACGCTTTCTACTGCAATAAGAAACTGGAGAATGCCCACTCGGCAGAAGCAGATACACGTGCCACCTACGAGGTGCTCAAGTCACAGCTGGACCGCTATCCCGATCTTATAAACGATGTGGAAACCCTTTCGAAAGAGTATTCCAGCTTTAACGACAATGTCGATTTTGCCGGCAGGATCATTTATAACGACAAGGGGGTAGAGGTATTCAACTTCGGGAAACACAGGGGTAAGCCTGTGACTGAGGTGCTTGCCAAAGAGCCGAGCTACTACTCCTGGATGATGGATGGTGACTTCCCGCTCAACACAAAGCAGGTGTTGACGAAAATCCGGCTCAAGGGACAGATAGGATAAATTCAAAGGCTATGAAACATTCTATTTCTTTATTACTGATGGTTTTTGCCCTGTCAGGTTGTTCAACCTATTATTACTCGTATGTGAATTCTTATGATGATACATTGGTTCAGGCTGAGGATGGCAGTTTTATTAACGAGGGGAGTGACGTTGTGGTAAGATACTCATTCAGTGAATACAACGGTGGGTTTGTGTATCAGATTGAAAACCGCTCGAATGACCCGATCAGTGTGGATTGGAACAAATCGGCGGTGAGTATGGAAGACAAAGTATATCAGGATGCCAACCGGGGAAAAATAAGCGGAAGCATGAGCAGTCAGAACCTTGCCTACTCATCTACAGGATCCTTCAGCGGAAAGGTCGAACTCCCAAACGAGAGGTTGTTTATCCCACCAGGTGAGAAAACAAGTTATACACCCGTTTCAGTATCACAATTTTTTAATCTGGATGCGATACCCAAATCTTCCTTTCAAAAGGGATATATTGGTGTTTCAATTGTGAGGAGAGCTCAGTTTACGAAAGAAGACTCTCCACTGGTGTTTCGGAGTTACCTCACCATTGTGAACGAAAAGGATCATACGGAGAGAGTCATTGAAGATGAGTTTTATATCTCAGGTGTAACCAAGAGCAAAGAGCGTACCTTAGGACTTGTATCTACGTCAAGGAATCAGAAAAACATCTTCTACATACTGAAGTAATCATCTATACTTGTAAGACTGACCATGCCGCGTTTTTTTATCACCCTTTCATACAATGGCAAGAACTATGTGGGCTGGCAGATACAACCCAACGGTATAAGCGTTCAGCAGGTGCTGCAGGAGTCACTCTCTGTCATCCTGCGTAGCGTGACGGTGATCACCGGTGCCGGCAGGACCGATGCGGGTGTCCATGCCCGCAAGATGATTGCCCACTTCGACTGGGAAGGTGATTCATTTGGCAAAGCTGATCTGGTACATAAGCTCAATAATTTCCTCCCGAAAGATATAGCTGTGCAGGAGATCCGACCGGTGCTGCCCGAAGCTCATGCAAGGTTCAGTGCCCTTTCACGTACCTATAGCTATCATCTCACAACCCGAAAAGACCCTTTTCAGCACGAAATGAGCTACAGAGTTCATTTCCTCCCCGATATGGAAAGGATGAACAGGCTCTGTGGCGTGTTAAAGGAATATGACGATTTTACAAGCTTCAGCAAATTGCACACTGACGTGAAGACCAACATCTGCCGGATAACGGATGCACGATGGGAGAGAATGGGCGATCATTACATCTTCACCATCACCGCCGATCGTTTTCTGCGCAACATGGTCCGAGCCATCACCGGCACCCTGCTGGAAGCAGGCAGAGGGCGGCTCGATGAACGTGGTTTTCGCCGTATCATCGAAGCCCGTGACCGCAATGTGGCCGGTGATTCGGTGCCGGGACATGCACTCTTCCTGGAGGATGTGGCTTATCCTGACGACCTGTGGTTGTGACATCATCTGACTGATGAGATTTTTTTGTGACAGTTTTTGGGTGAAAGAAACGCAGCGGCACTGAATAGTGACCGCTGCGTATGGTTTGTGTATATGCATCTCCGCTGATGCGGATTCACACGTTGCCTGGTATCAATCGTTCATCGAGATCAGGAACTCCTCGTTACTGGAAGTACGTCTTATACGGTTCAGCAGGAACTCCATCGCTTCCACCGAGTTCATGTCGGAAAGGAAGTTGCGTAGTACCCACATGCGGTTGAGTGTCTCTTCCGAGAGTAGAAGGTCGTCACGTCGCGTGCTGGAGGCAATGATGTCGACAGAGGGGAAGATACGTTTGTTGGAGAGCCTCCGGTCGAGCTGTAGCTCCATATTGCCGGTACCCTTGAACTCCTCGAAGATCACATCATCCATCTTGGATCCCGTATCGGTGAGTGCCGTGGCAATGATGGTGAGTGAACCACCATGCTCGATGTTGCGGGCAGCACCGAAGAAACGCTTCGGTTTGTGGAGTGCATTGGCATCCACACCACCCGAGAGCACCTTACCCGAAGCGGGTTGTACGGTGTTGTAGGCACGTGCAAGACGGGTGATGGAGTCGAGCAGGATCACCACATCATGGCCGCATTCCACCAGACGACGTGCCTTGTTCAGCACGATCTCAGCGATCTTCACGTGGCGGTCGGCCGGTTCATCGAAGGTGGAGGCAATCACCTCGGCGTTCACGCTCCGCTCCATGTCGGTCACCTCTTCGGGACGCTCATCGATGAGCAGGATGATCATATAGACATCCGGGTGATTGTCGGCAATGGCGTTGGCGATATCTTTAAGCAGCATCGTCTTACCGGTCTTGGGCTGTGCCACGATCAGCCCACGTTGTCCTTTACCGATGGGGGAGAACATATCCACTACGCGGCAGGAGAGGTTGTCGTTATGCCCCTTGGTGAGGTTGAACTTCTCATCTGGGAAGAGTGGTTTGAGGTGATCGAACGGTACCCGGTCACGCACATCGTCCGGTTTGCGGCCGTTGATGTTGTCCACCTTCACCAGCGGGAAGAACTTTTCACCCTCCTTGGGTGGACGGATGGGTCCTTCCACCACGTCTCCGGTCTTTAAACCGAAGAGACGAATTTGCGATTGTGATACGTAGATGTCGTCGGGTGAGGACATATAGTTATAGTCGGAAGAACGGAGGAATCCATACCCGTCGGGCATGATCTCCAATACTCCAGTGGCGGTGAGGATGCCATCGAAATCGTAGACAGGCTCCTTTTCTTTTTGCTGTTCACGTTGCGATGGTGATTGTCCCTGATTGTGACCCTTGCCCTGGGAACCTTGTTGCTTGGATTGGAGTGGTGACGGGGCAATCAGATCCTGCAGCGACATCTTACCCCCTGCAACGGGTGTCTCTTTGTCAACTGGCGCAGCTACCTCTACCGTGGGATCTTCAGCTACCACCGGCGGCAGGGTCACGGGTGCCGGAGCACTCTTTTTCTCCTCGTTGCGATGCTTCGAAGAGCGGAAGACCAGCTGAGTCGGTTTCTCAGGAGCTTTTGTCTGTATGGGTGATGCTGCATCTTCTTTCTTTTCGGTGGTACCTGCTGTCGTTGCAGCTTTTACCGGATTCATTGTTTCGGACTCAGTCGTGACAATGTTTTGTGTATTTACAGAAGAGTGACTTTCCATTTTTGGCTCTTCCGCTTTTTTCACGGCAATCTCCTCCTTTTTGATCAGCCGAGGCTTTTCAGCCGGGGTCGTCTTTTCAGCAGATATGGGTTTATCCGCCACTTTCGACTGCCCTTTTTGTTCAGCCTGTTTTGCCTGAGCTTTTTGTTCAGCCTGTTTCGCCTGAGCTTTTTGTTCAGCTTGTGTGGACTGTGATTTTTGAGTATTCTGCTTCGACTGTGCAGTTTGTTCAGCCTGTTTTGGTTGATTCACCACTGTCTCTTTGGAGGGGCGTGCCTTTTGCTGAGGAGAGGATCCTTTCGCGACCGCTCCGGTTTTTCGATCAGCTGTTCTGTTCTTCTGGTTTCGGCTGTTATCGGAACGTTTCCTTCCATTGCTGCTCTGTTTGGGACCCGGATCGGGACCCAATTTCTTGGTTTCGGCAATTGCCTGTTCATCCAGGATCTTGTAAATCAGTTCCTCTTTTTTGTATGCGTCAGGGCGTCTGATACCCATCTCTTTGGCAAGAACCCGTAATTCGGTTGTGAGCTTCTCATTGAGCTCAATGATATTATAAGCCATGTAGATCAGTAAAAATTCGTTATGGTTTTTTTGTATGAAATGTTGTTAAGAATCGTGTTCGATTTGCCTAATGGGTATAGATGTCCATTTTGATCTTAGCAAACCGACGGGATATATACTATTTGAAATAAAAGCAAATGAATAACAGTAGCGAGTCAATGTACTGTTGAAGATTCCGTTGCAAAGGTAATCTTTTTTTTGAAAATCAGCACCCTTTGCACCCTTTTTTTTCTATTGCGCTACAAATAAACACAAAAAGAGAGGTGCTTTCCTCTCTTTTGCATATTCTTCTCCTACTGAATGGTCACATCCCGTTCATATTGATCTGGTTGAAGCTGTTCAACCGACGGGCTATTTCATTTCTATATAACTGAGATCTCTTTCGCTCAAGTGAGTTGGTTGTGGTAGACCTTACAAAATGATCATGTGCCTTCTCTGCCCACTCGTATGACTGTTGCATCTCATCCAGCATCTCATATGCCAGTGCAATATTGCTGGCCACTTTGGCCTTATTAATCATTTTTGAGGTATTATTGTAATAGGCTTCCCATTTTTCAATTGCACTGACCCAATCCGCCTTATTGGCATACGCCTCACCTTCCCTCATCAGGGAGGCGGGAAGTGTGTAGTACCATCTGTCCTGCATCTCCCAGTGTGGGGCAAAGACATAGGTCATCTTCTCTGCAGCACGTACAACCAACTGCTTCATCGCCTCTTCCCTCGAAGGAACCATTTGATCAGCATATGCTCTGTCATCCTCGATGTCGAATCCTTCCCATCTGAGACTGTCCGTATAGAAAACAGCCGGTATCTTACCCTCCATGGTGGGTTGATAAACACGGATGAGTGAATTGATTCTGCCCGTGAGAGTAGCATAGCTGTATCCTTGCATTCGGTAGTGATCCCTTTTATGGGTCTCAAGCACCAGCTTGTCAAGTGATATGACGGCATGGACACCTGTCTGCTTTCTGATCTCGTTCATCTTCTCAGGGGTGAGTGGCTCTTCTTTGAAGAAATCGCTGTCTTTACGTAGTCCGTCAGCTATGTAATGTACCCTGTGAAAATAATCCTCCTCTTCCAGAAACTGGGCCAATGCTTCTGTGTAAAACAGTGCTACACTATCGGATGATGCTTTTGTCCGATCATAGTCAGAATGGCCTATATGTTGGATGGTATGACCAATATCATCTGGTTGACTGACCACGTTGTTGACTATGGCCACCGAAAGTACATGGGATGGAAGTGTTACCTGTGCGGGCTCCCTGGTCTCTACGGTCAGGTACTTGATACCCGAACAGCCAGCAAGCAGCATGATGGAAAGCAGCGTCAATAATAATGTGATATGCTTCATAGATGATTCATTTTTTTTCCTCCTGCTGTTGCATCAATCAACTCCTTCGGCTTCATTTCCACCGTCAGGAGTAGGAAACAAGGAGGTGGATTTGTGGATAAGTCGCTATTTAATTAACATTTATCGCTCAATTATGTTTATTGAAGGGTGCCATATGTCAATCTCTGACTCTTTTACCGGCTGTTGGTTTAATGAATGGTAATATTTTTTTATTTCTCAAAAAAGGACTTAAAACAGCACACTTTACTCATTTTTGTGTATATTTGTCACTCTCTTTGAAACAAACACTTCGTAACAATTGAAGAACATGTCATTTAACATTATTGTGTTGGCGAAGCAGGTTCCCGATACCCGCAATGTGGGGAAGGACGCGATGAAAGCCGACGGAACAGTGAACAGGGCGGCATTGCCCGCCATCTTCAACCCTGAGGATCTGAATGCACTCGAGCAGGCACTGCTGATCAAAGACCGTTATCCGGGCAGTAAAATAACCGTTCTCACCATGGGCCCCGGCAGGGCCGCAGAGATCCTGCGTGAGGGCCTCTTTCGGGGTGCCGACGACGGGGTACTGCTTACCGACAGAGCATTTGCCGGTGCCGATACACTGGCCACCTCCTACGCCCTCTCCATGGCGGTACGCAAGATCGCAAACTACGACATCATCATCTCCGGACGACAGGCCATTGACGGCGATACCGCCCAGGTGGGTCCTCAGATCGCCGAGAAGCTGGGGATCCCGCAGATCACCTATGCCGAAGCCATTGAAGAGGTGACCCCCGGTCATATAAGGGTGAAGCGGCGACTGGAACATGGTGTGGAAGTGGTGGAATGTACGCTTCCCGCAGTGATCACCGTGAACAGCAGTGCTGCAACCTGCCGGCCGCGTAACGCCAAACTGCTGCAGCAGTACAAGCATGCGAAAACCATCACCGAGCGACAGGTGGAACATATCGATTACATCGATATCTACAGCAGCCGTCCCTATCTGAACCTCACCGAGTGGAGCGTGGCTGATGTGGATGCAGATCCTCAACAGTGCGGGCTCACCGGTTCTCCTACCAAGGTGAAGAAGATAGAGAACGTGGTGTTCCAGGCCAAGGAGAGCAAGCAGCTCTCGGGCAGCGATGCCGAGATCGACGAGTTGATGCGTGAACTGATTGCAAATCACACCATTGGTTAACACAAAACCACATTGAACATGAACAATATATTTGTATATCTGGAAATAGAAGAGGGTAGGGTGGCCGAGGTGAGCCAGGAGCTCCTTACCAAGGGACGGTCACTGGCCACACAGTTGAATTGTCGCCTGGAAGCCATCGCTGCTGCTGCTCACACTGAGGGTGTAGCAGAACAGGTCTTTCCCTATGGCGTAGACCGGTTGCACATCTTCCGGGATGAGCGCCTCTCCCCCTACACCACATTACCCCATACCTCCATCCTGGTAGAGCTGTTCAAACAGGAGCAACCGCAGATCTGCCTGATGGGTGCCACCATCATCGGCCGCGACCTGGGTCCCCGTGTCTCATCAGCATTGGGCAGCGGACTGACGGCAGACTGTACCTCGCTCGAGATCGGCGATCACGAAGAGAAGAAGGCGGGTAAGGTGTACGAAAACCTGCTCTATCAGATCCGTCCCGCCTTTGGTGGCAACATCGTAGCCTGGATCATCAACCCTGACCACCGGCCACAGATGGCTACCGTGCGCGAGGGGGTGATGAAGAAGGAGATCCTCGATCCCTATTACAAGGGAGAGGTGGTGGAACACCAGGTGGCCGACTTTGTCAGTGAGGAGGAGTACGTGGTGGCCATCATCGACCGTCACATCGAAAAATCGAAGGTGAACATCAAGAATGCACCCATCATCGTCTCCGGTGGCTACGGCGTTGGTTCGAAGGAAAACTTCGATCTGCTCTATCAGCTCGCCGACGTGCTGGGTGCCGAGGTGGGAGCCTCCCGTGCTGCCGTCGATGCCGGTTATGCAGGACATGAACGACAGATCGGTCAGACAGGTGTCACCGTACGTCCCAAGCTCTACATCGCTTGCGGCATCTCCGGTCAGATACAGCATATCGCCGGTATGCAGGAGAGCTCGCTGATCATCTCGATCAACAACGACCCCAACGCACCCATCAACACCATCGCCGATTATGTCATCACGGGTGATATTGAAACCGTGATCCCGAAGATGATCAAATATTACAGGAAAAATACCAAGTAGAGAACGATTATGGCCAACTTTTATACCGATACACCACAGTTCCGTCACCACCTGCAACATCCGCTGATGAAGAGGATCGTGGAGCTGAAAGAGAGAAACTACGCAGACAAGGATAAGTATGATTACGCCCCAATGGATTTCGAAGATGCCATGGACAGCTACGACAAGGTGCTGGAGGTGGTGGGCGAGATCTGTGCCGACATCATCGAACCCAATGCCGAGGAGGTGGACCACAGCGGACCCACCGTGGAGGACGGACGGGTGACCTATGCCCCCCCCACGCAACAGAACCTCGATGCGCTCAACAAGGCGGAGCTGATGGGCATGGGCTTGAGTCGCAGGTTCGGTGGTCTCAACTTCCCCATGGTCCCTTACATGATGAGTGCCGACATCGTGAGTCGTGCCGATGCCAGCTTCCAGAATATCTGGATGCTGCAGGATTGTGGTGAGACCATCTATGAGTTTGCTGAGGAAGAGCAGAAAGAACGCTTCCTCCCGCGCATCGTACAGGGGGAGACCATGTCGATGGATCTCACCGAGCCGGATGCCGGCTCCGACCTGCAGGCAGTGATGCTCAAGGCTTCCTACAACGAGGAGGAGAAGCAGTGGTACCTGAACGGGGTGAAGCGGTTCATCACCAATGGCGATGCCGACATCCACCTGGTACTGGCACGCTCGGAAGAGGGAACCAAAGATGCCCGCGGTCTTTCCATGTTTGTCTATGACAAGAATAACGGCGGGGTAAACGTACGCCGCATTGAGAATAAGATGGGAATCAAGGGGGCCCCCACCTGCGAACTGGTCTTCAAGAACGCGAAGGCGGAGCTGGTGGGCACACGGCGTATGGGACTGATCAAGTATGTGATGTCGCTGATGAATGGTGCCCGCCTGGGCATCATTGCCCAGTCGGTAGGACTCTGTGAAGCAGCTGTTCGCGAGGCCTACAGCTATGCGTTGGAACGCCGCCAGTTCGGTAAGGCGATCATCGAGTTCCCGCCTGTCTATGAGATGTTGGCCACCATGCGTGCCAAGACCGACGCGGCCCGGACCATGCTCTACGAGACCTGCCGCTTCGTGGACCTATACAAAACACTCGAGGATATCGGTCGCGAACGGAAGCTGACTCCCGATGAACGGGATGAGATGAAACGCTACTCCCGCCTGGCCGATGCCTTCACACCGCTGGGCAAGGCGATGAGCAGCGAGTATGCCAATCAGAACGCCTACGACGCCATCCAGGTGCACGGCGGCTCCGGCTACATGAAGGATTACAAGTGCGAGCGGCTTTACCGCGATGCTCGCATCACCAACATCTACGAGGGAACCACACAGTTACAGGTGGTGGCTGCCATCCGCCACGTCACCACCGGTACCTACCTGCAACGCATCAAAGAGTATGAAGCGATGCCGGTGACGCCCGAGCTGGAACAACTGAAACGGGTACTGAAACAGATGGCTGAGATGTACGAGAAGCTGGTGGAGCAGGTCACCAGCCAGAAGGAGGAAGACTATCTCGATTTCCACGCCCGCCGTCTGGTGGAAAGTGCCGGTCACCTGGTGATGGGCCACCTGCTCCTACAGGATGCCAACAAGGATGCCGCCCTCTTCCGCCGCAGCGCCGAGGTATATATCCATTACGGTGAGGTGGAGGTTGTGAAGAATTACAACTTCATCACCCGCCTGGGCATTGAGGATATGGCCTACTACAAGCCGGTCATCACAGAAGAATAAGCTGCTGCACTGTTCACAATTGAAAAGGGACCCATAGGAGTCCCTTTTTTTTCTTGTTCGTCAGAGCGTTACCTGCCGGGCCGGAAGAGCAGCTCCAGCTTGGGCTGGGGACGCATCTTCCCGCTGAACATGTCACGTACCCAGATCATACCCGCCTCCACACCGGTGGTGGAGTTGAACCAGTGCTCCACCGACCCACCGTAGTAGGGAGTGTTCATCACCGGCATCATGGGCGCTGCGGGACGGTTGTTCTGCTGCATCACCGGCATCCCGCCATAGGCGTTCAGGAACCAGTCGTCGTTCAACCGGTAGCGACCGTGCAGATCCATCGTCACTGCGTTTTGTGAAAGGCCGAACATGTTGCCTGCCGTTTGCATGTAGGTGAGACCACCGTCAATCATCAGGTTCCTGTTGACCTGGTAGCTGGCATCCAGTCCCGTGCTCCAGTGGGGCAGGAAGCCAAAGTCGGAGTGATAGCTGCCGCTCGCCCCCAGGGTGAACCGGGGTGATACAAAATATTGTGCCCCGCCATTCAGGTTGTAGTAGTTGGCCTTGCCAAAGTATGGAGTCTCCACCAGTCCCAGTGTGGTGGAGCCATAGAGCAGCAGCCTGGGCGCAGGCAGCATCGTGGCAACTGCGGTACGGCTTTTGGAGTTGATCAGATCGGTAGCGGCACCGGACCACTGTATGGGGGGTAGCAGGGAGGTGCCTCTTTCCCTCTTCAGGCTGATTCTGTGGCGCTCGTAGGGGGTGAACTGCGGCTCCATGTTCTCAATAGGGTTGAGACGGGGCAGCCGTAGCGGTACCGTTTCATTGTGATTGATCGTAAGTGAGTCTATCAGTTGCTCTGTTGACTTGCCACTCTCCAGTTTGAGGCTGTCCTGCTTCACCGGTATATCCTGCGCATGGAGGGTTGGGCAAAGGAACAGAAATAGTAACGGAAGATACAGATGTCTCATGGGAATTACTGCTTTTGAGATGAATACTCTGTTTGCAAAGGTAATAAACTTTG
>DURL01000122.1 GCA_012837345.1 Bacteroidales bacterium | reverse complement strand
TTCGTTCAAACAGGCTGGCATCGTAACGTTGTTCCAGCTCTTTGATATGCCGGGAGACGGCAGGCTGACTGATGTGCAATGCTTCTGCCGCCTTCGAAAAGCTCAGATGCTCTGCTACTGAAAGAAACACGCTATCCCTGTAATCCATCTTGTCATTTTACATATTGTGCTCCAAAAATCTTCTCAGTGCCGGCAGATCGTTCGAGGTAAGCAGTTCGAGATGGCGGGTGATCTTCTCCGCCGGCCAGTCCCACCACCTCACCCTTTCCAGCAGGTCGATGGTCTCCTCATCGAACCGTTTACGGATCTCTTTCGCGGGATTGCCTCCCACCACGGTATAGGGAGCCACATCCTTCACCACCACCGATCTGGCGGCGATGATGACTCCGTCACCGATAGTGACACCCGGCATGATCAGCGAGTCGTAACCGATCCAGACATCGTTCCCCACCACCGTATCACCTTTATAGGGCAGCTCTTCTGTAGTGGGGGTCACCCGTTCCCATCCGTTTCCAAAGATGGAAAAGGGATAGGTGGTGAAGGCATCCATCTTGTGGTTGGCGCCGTTCATGATGAACTTCACATCGCGTGCAATGGCACAGAATTTTCCGATGATCAGCTTGTCCTCCATGAAGGGATAGTGGTAGAGCACGTTTCTTTCGAATCCCTCAGAATCGACCGGATCATCGTAATAGCTGTAATCACCCACAATGATATGGGGATTCCGGATTACGTTCTTCAAGTAACAAACTTGGTCGAATCCCTTCATCGGGTGCGTTTCGGTGGGTTTGGGTCCATTCATATCAATGCATGTTATCACTTATTATTATCTGTCCATCTCTGGATCTCAATGATGTTGCCTTCGGGATCTGCCGCATAGACAACGGTAATCTTACCGACACCCTCTATCTCAGCATCGATCTATTCCCCTATGAATTGCTCTATTTTACGGAAAGCCTCTTCCGAATCGCTCCCGATCCAAAAGAGATGCCCCCACTCATTTTTAAGGATCTCGAGCCGGGCGTTTTCAATCTTTTCCCTGGCAAACAGGGCATGATCGATCGGAACAGAATGATCATGTGCACTGTGAATGATCAATGTCGGACAGTTCACCTCTGCTATCATCTCATCCACCCCTTGCTGGTTGATGTCGTTCATGAATCCCTCATTGGATGCGTACCGGTTCAACGCAGCGATCAATTCGTGGCGGTCTCTTTTTTCGAGTGGATGCGGCTTGACTGAGGAAAACTGACGATAAAACTGTTTCGCGGTGATGGAGGGGAATAACCGGCTCATCGCACGAATCAGTGTCCAGCTGTAACCCTGGATAGCCGGACGAAACATCAGGCTGGCAACGCGGTACATCCTTTCGTTTTTGTTCAGCCACTCCTTTGTAACAGCAGAAGCCAGGATCAGTTTTCTGGTCATCCCGGGGAAGGAACCCGCAAAGGCAATCGCGGTCAGTCCTCCCGCAGAAATGGCATAGAGAACAACGCTCTCCAGTCCCAGGTAGTTGATCAGCCCGGCAATTAATGCTGCCGCTTCAAGAGGTGTTCGGTTGTTATCAAGGGGTGTCCTCCCATATCCGGGACGTGAGGGGACGATGAGTTGATACTTCTCCCGGTCAAATCCTTTCAGGGAGAGACGTTCATTGCAGTTTGAATGTCCCCCGTGCAGGAAGACCACTGGTATTCCATTTCCAATCGAGCAATACTCAATCCAGCCCAAAGGGGTTTCGACCACTTCCACTGCATACCTCTGACCACGCATTAAACATCACCTTATAAAACCTGTGCAATTGAACCTCATTCCCGAAAAGATTGATAGATCCTTTCGGGAGCTTTCTGAATGCCAAATATATGCAAAAATTGTTGAATGTGGTCAAACCGTATACTTAAAACATTCGCCGATTGAAACTGCAAATCGACGAAGCAGGTCTGAGGTACACATTTGAACGAGGGAAAAAGTGATCAACGATTCCAGATCCGGTGAAAAAGGAACCGGAGCAGAAAACCTACAATCAGCAGTCCGACACCCACCAGGATCACGTTCAGCGGCAACGAAACCGACATCACCAAACAGCCGATCAGTCCAAGGAGGGGAATCACCCTCCCGTAACGTTGTTCGGTACGCGGTTGCCGCAACGCGGAGATGTTGGTGATACTGTAATAGAGCAAGATGGTGAAGGATGCCGCCCGCACGATGAATTCGAAGGAGCCGGTCAGTGTGAGTAGTAGAATGAGCAGACCGGTGAAGAGAATCCCCAGGTGGGGCACCTTGTAGCGGCCGTGAATCTTCTGAAAAAAGGGAGGCAGGTCGTTCCGTCTGCCCATGGCCAGCATCATGCGGCTGATGCCCAGTATCTGACTCAGCAACACCCCCAGCATGGCGGTCGAGGCACCAATGGTCACCACGCTGCTTACCGCTG
>DURL01000121.1 GCA_012837345.1 Bacteroidales bacterium | reverse complement strand
ATGTAGTAAATTGTTCTGATCAGAGATTCGGGTTGACACTGCTCCACTGATCAACCGCAGGGATGATCCCCATGGCGATTACCTCGTCACGCAGCTTCACCAGGTGGCCGTAGCTCTGCTTCAGCTCAGCGATCTCGGCGTCGCTGCCCTTCACCTCGCCGAAAGAGACACCGTTCTTGTCGAGCGTGGTCTCCATCGCCATCATGATGTGCCCGAACTCGGGAGTGTTCACGTAGCAGCCGGAAGGCCAGCGGAAAGCATCGCCACCCATGGTGGCACGGATCATCTCCACAGAGGTGTATGCAGGACTCTGGAACGAAGAACGGCCACGCAGCTTGATGATGTTGGCACCACCCTTGGTGACACGTACCTTCAGATCGGACCACGCTTCATTGGTCAGCTTGTCGGTACCGATCAGGTTGGACAACGGTGTACCATCCACCTTTGCAGTAGAGGCAAATACGGCCATCTGCTCGCCATGGCCGCCATAGGTGCGGGCACCGGTCACCTTGCTCTGATCCACACCGAAATGTTTTGCCAGCTCGCTCTGCAGACGGGTGCTGTCGAGTGCGGCCAGGGTAGTCACCTGTGACGGTTTCAGACCTGAGTAGATCAACGCCACCAGCCCGGTGATGTCGGCCGGATTGAAGATGATGGTGAGGTGCTTCAGGTCGGGACAATAATTCTTGATATCCTTGCCAAGCTGTGCGGCAATCTCAGCGTTACCCTTCAGCAGATCCTCGCGGGTCATGCCATCCTTGCGGGGTGCACCACCCGAAGAGATCATGTACTTACTGCCGGTGAAGGCTTCCTTCACATCGGTTGAATAGGTGAAGTTCACCCCTTCAAAGCCACAATGGCGCATCTCTTCAACTACTCCTTCAAGGCCCAGGGCAAAAGGATCGTAGAGGCAGATGTTAGGGGTTAAACGCATCATGGCAGCTGTCTGTGCCATGTTGGAACCGATCATGCCGGCAGCTCCTACAATTGTCAGTTTGTCGTTCGTTAAAAAGCTCATAAGTCAGGTTGTATTTGATGTTTGATGAATAACCTTAACGGGTGATTTTTTCAGGCATCAAATATACGAAAAAATGCTGAATAACAAACCAACCAATATGATAATAAACACTAAACATGCATCTGCTTACAAGAGGCTCCAGGCTACCGTCAGGCCGGCCATCACGATGGAGACCATGCTCATCAGCTTGATCAGGATATTGAGCGAGGGTCCGGAGGTATCCTTGAAGGGATCACCCACCGTATCGCCTACTACCGTAGCTTTGTGCGCGTCACTACCCTTGCCACCCAGGTGTCCTTCTTCTATATACTTCTTGGCATTGTCCCATGCACCACCTGAGTTCGCCATAAAGATGGCCAGTACGAAACCGGCACCCAGTCCGCCGGTGAGCAGTCCCAACACACCGGGCACTCCCAGCAGGACGCCTGTCAATATCGGCACAGCGATTGCCAGCAGTGAAGGCAGCAGCATCTCACGCTGTGCCCCCTTGGTGGAGATCTCCACACAAAGAGCATAGTCAGGTGTCGCTTCTCCAGTCAGGATCCCTTTGATCTCACGGAACTGGCGGCGTACCTCTTCCACCATCTTCTGTGCTGCCCTGCCTACAGCGTTCATGGTCAGTCCGCAGAAGAGAAAGGACATCATCGACCCGATGAAGATACCGGCTAAAACCTTGGGATTCATCAATGTTACCTGATAGTAGTTCATGAAATCGACGAAGCTGGCCCTGGCCACCTCCACCGTCTCTCCATCGGCAAACTCCAGCAGCGTATGCCCCAGCCGCATCATGCCGATGCGGATCTCCTCCATGTAGGAGGCTATCAGCGCCAGCGCCGTCAGTGCCGCCGAGCCGATGGCAAAACCTTTACCGGTAGCAGCAGTGGTATTGCCCAGCGCATCGAGGGCATCGGTACGCTTGCGCACCTCCGGCCCGAGGCCACTCATCTCGGCATTGCCACCTGCATTGTCGGCGATCGGCCCATAAGCATCGGTGGCCAGCGTGATGCCCAGTGTGGAGAGCATGCCCACCGCCGCAATGGCGATGCCATAAAGCCCCATGCTGAGGTTCTCCGCGCTCATCATATGTGCCACATCAAAGCGGATGGCAGACAGGTAAGAGAGAAGAATGGCTGCCACAATGGTGACCACCGGGATCACCGTGGAGATGAATCCGTTACCCATACCGGCAATAATGACGGTTGCGGGTCCTGTTTTCGCACTCTCAGCAATCGACTGGGTGGGACGATAGGAGTGAGAGGTAAAATATTCTGTGCCCTGGCCGATGATGATTCCCGCCAGTAGTCCTGCAATCACCGAGAAGGAGAGCCCCACCCAGTTGCTGAAGCCCAGCAGATAAAGGATACCAAAGGTGGCACCGGCAATCAGGAACGCACTCACATTGACTCCCCTGTTGAGCGAATCCATCAGTTGTTTCACCGATGCTTTCTCGCCTGTACGCACCAGGAAGATGCCGATGATGGAGAGAAAGACACCGATGGCTGCGATGATCATCGGGGCAAAGACCGCTTTTGTTTGCATTGCAGGGTTAAGCACATAGGCTGAAGCACCCAGTGCTGCCGTAGAAAGGATAGAACCACAGTAAGACTCATACAGGTCGGCTCCCATGCCGGCCACATCACCCACATTGTCACCCACGTTGTCGGCAATGGTGGCAGGATTGCGGGGGTCATCCTCGGGGATGCCCGCCTCTACCTTACCCACCAGGTCGGCACCCACGTCGGCTGCCTTGGTGTAGATACCACCCCCCACACGGGCAAACAGCGCCTGCGTGGAGGCCCCCATACCGAAGGTGAGCATCGTAGTGGTGATAATCACCAACTTGTGTCCCCCGTCGGCATCATCGATAAAATGATCCAGGACCAGGTACCACACCGATATATCGAGCAGGGCCAGACCTACTACCACCAGACCCATCACGGCACCCGAGCGGAAGGCGATCTGCAGACCACTATTGAGTGACCGTTGTACGGCATTGGCAGTTCTGGCAGACGCATAGGTAGCAGTCTTCATGCCAAAGAAACCGGCTAACCCGGAGAAAAAACCGCCGGTGAGAAAGGCAAACGGAACCCAGTTGTTCTGGAGTCCAAAGGTTGCCATCACACCAAACAATAGTGCCAGCACCACAAAAACCACTGTTACCACACGGTATTGCTGCGTAAGATAAGACATGGCTCCCTCACGCACGTAACGGGCGATAGTGATCATTTTTTCCGTTCCCTCACTCTCACGCATCATCTGCTTGAAAAAGTAAAAGGCAAACAACAAAGCAACCAGAGAGGCTACAGGTACAAGATAAAAGTAATTCACAGTGTAATAATTTTTAAAGTTTCAATAATCTAATTCTACCACAAAGATGTGGAAATAATTTAAAAAAATAAAAAAATAATCCTATAAAACAATTATTGTACCAATACTCCCAATCATCACATTTATTTTTGAATATTCAAAAATATTCGTAATTTTGTGAAATTGCGAATGATATGTAATACTCAAACAACTTACATAATTAATTTGATACAGATACTGACCAGCGTCCCAAGTTTGAGAAGGCCATACTATAAATGGGCATATTCTCAATGGTTTTACTTCCTTAACAATGAAATCTGATTATTCACAATCTGTAGCAGCATGGTAAAAAATCACTTTTTCAATAGCGACAAAAGCCCTAAAAACATCCAGATAAAAAAGGACATCATCTCCCATTTTATCAATACGGGCAATGATACAATTGCGGAACTGGCAAGGGAACTGGATCTGAGTGTGCCCACTGTCACCAAGTTCATTGGAGAACTAATTGACCAGGGACTGATTGCTGAGTTTGGGAAGATACACACACCCGGTGGACGACATCCCATTGTCTATGGCTTGAACCCTACTTCTGCCTATTTCCTGGGAGCCGATATGAGCCGACACCATCTCAACATCGCCCTGATGGATTTCACCGGAAGGCTGGTGGACAACGAGATGGGAATCTCCTACACCTACGAGAACACGCCCAATTCGTTCGATCTGCTGTGTGGTCATCTTCAGAAATTCATCGACAAAACGGGCGAGATGAAGAAGAAGATCTACCATATCAACCTCAACATTTCCGGCAGGGTAAACCCTGAAACCGGGTATAGCTACAGCAGCTTCTATTTCAGCGAGGAACCGATCAGCGAGATACTCTCCTCCAAACTGCACTACCCGGTCAGCATCGACAACGACACGCGCGCCATGGCGTATGGTGAGTACATGAAAGGAGTGGTGGAAAACGAGAAGAATGTCATCTTTGTCAACGTGAGCTGGGGACTGGGCATCGGCATCATCATCGATGGCAAACCTTACTATGGTAAGTCAGGATTCTCCGGTGAATTCGGCCATTTCCCCATCTTCGACAATGAGATCATCTGCCATTGCGGAAAAAAAGGATGCCTCGAAACAGAAGCTTCCGGCCTTGCTATACACCGGGCTGTCATTGAACGTATCAAACAGAAAGAAAGCAGCATCCTGTCAGAAAAAGTGAAAGATATGAACCAGCTAACACTGACCCGTATCATTGAGGCGACCAACAACGAAGATCCTCTCTGTATTGAGATTGTGGAGGAGGTAGGATACAAACTGGGTAGATATATTGCAGGATTGATCAACATCTTCAACCCCGAGCTGGTGGTGATTGGCGGGCAGGTGGCTGAAACCGAAGGGTTCCTCATGCTTCCCATCCGCAGCTCCGTGAAAAAATATTCCCTCAACCTGGTGAACAAAGACACTCAGATTGTCACCTCAAAACTGAAGAAAAAAGCTGGAATCACTGGAGCTTGTATGATCGCACGCAGCAGGTTGTTTTCTGAATAAGTGTTAATTTATCACTTATGTAGGCTCTAAAGTATCATCTTCTCATTTTTTCCCTATTTTTGCGGGACATTAATTTTGGATTACAATGAGAAAAGAACATTTTGAAACTTTACAGCTTCATGCGGGACAAGAACCCGATCCGGTTACCGGAGCAAGAGCGGTCCCTGTTTATCAGACCACAGCTTTCACATTCAAGAGCGCTGAACATGGCGCCAATCTGTTTGGATTGAAAGAGTTCGGGAATATCTACACCCGGCTGATGAATCCCACCACCGACGTGTTTGAGAAACGTATGGCCGCTCTCGAAGGAGGGGTGGCTGCTGTAGCCACCTCATCGGGGCAGGCTGCTCAATTCCTTGCCATCCACAACCTGGCCACAGCAGGTGACAACATCGTCTCTACCTCTTTTCTGTATGGTGGAACCTACAACCAGTTCAAGGTCGCCTTCAAACGTATGGGCATTGAGGTTCGCTTTGCTGACGGCGACAAGGCGGAGAGCATCGCCTCGCTCATTGATGGGAAGACCAAAGCCATCTACCTGGAGACCATCGGCAACCCGGAATACAATATCCCCGATTTCGAAGCCATTGCTCAAATCGCTCAAAAAAATGAGATCCCGCTGATTGTGGACAACACCTTTGGTCAGGGGGGATATCTCTTCAATCCCATTGAATGGGGCGCCAACATCGTACTGCACTCCGCCACCAAATGGATTGGCGGCCATGGCACCTCCATGGGGGGCGTAGTGATTGACGGCGGTAATTTCAACTGGGGCAACGGCAAGTACCCTATGTTCAGTGAACCATCGGAAGGGTACCATGGCCTCAACTTCTGGGAGACCTTTGGAACACACTCCCCCTTTGGCAATATTGCCTTCGCCATACGCTGTCGCGTGGAGGGCCTGCGTGATCTGGGACCGGTGAACAGTCCTTTCAACACCTTCCTCCTCTTGCAGGGTATTGAGACACTCTCACTGCGTGCAGAGCGCATCAACGACAACGCGCTGAAGCTGGCACACTGGCTGGAAGCACACCCCAAGGTGGAGAAGGTGAATTACCCGGGATTGAAGAGCAGCAAATACCACACCCTGGCGAACAAATACCTGAAGAATGGCGGCTACGGAGGTGTTCTCTCATTCTTTGTGAAAGGTGATGTAGAGCAGACGGCCCGCATCATCGACAATCTATCGATGATCAGCCACCTGGCCAACGTGGGTGATGCCAAGACGCTCATCATCCACCCGGCAAGCACCACACACCAGCAACTACCTGAAGAGGCACAGCTGGCCGCCGGGGTATATCCCAACCTGCTACGGCTCTCGGTAGGATATGAACATATCGATGACATCAAGGCAGACCTCGAGGCGGCACTACAGAAGCTGTAGAGAATACATCCGGAAAAGAAAAAATGGCGACCTGTTCCACAGTTTCGCCATTTTTCTTTTGGTGATCATTCCACCATTTTTTCTATCACCTCTTCATTGACCGGCAAGGAACGCAGTTCCTGTAACAAATCGACATTGCTCACCTCCAGGTCTTCAATGCGTACCCGCTGCCAGATCTCCTCAATCCAGCGGTTACGCACCACACCAAACTCATCTATCGGCTGAAACCAGCGCAGATACATGAAGTGTTGCTGTGAGAGCTTTAGCTGCAAAGGGTTCTGCTTACCCTCCTGGCTTTTGTTAAAGGAGTGCACAATCTCTTCGGTATAGAGGTCTCCCTCCAGCCGATAAGTGCCATCGACAGTGATAATGGCACCCTCTTTGGTAGACATGAAATTCATAAAATGACCATCGGGGAAGATCATCTTGAACATACCGGGAGGCGTCTCGCTATATCCCGGTTCATCGCTGTTGTGTATCGCCTTCACCTCCCACAGACCATACAGACGGGCGGCCTGACCCTTTGTTGCGTGCCGCGGGCTGCCGCAGCCAATGGCCAGCGCCATCGACAGGAGGAGCAAAAGAATAGGGATGGTTGCTTTCATAGGATGTGATTTTGAAGGGTGGATATCTTGTCAAATATACCGCTTTATTGCAAATAGTTATCATGAAATGGCAATTATTTTTTTCATTCCACTACCTCAGATCCATCTCCTTTACCAGATGGGCTGCACCGGCATATCGTTCTATCACAAAAAGCACATAGCGAATATCCACAATGATGCTCCGCTGGTAATCGGGCAGGTAGGTGATATCTCCTCCCACCCCTTCCCAGTTACGGTCGAAATTGATGCCGATCAGTTCGCCCCGGCCGTTCAGCACAGGACTACCGGAGTTCCCGCCGGTAGTGTGGGTAGTGGCGGCAAAGGCTACCGGCAAACGACCATCGGATAACGCATAGGAGCCGTAATCAGCTGCATGGTAAAGCTGTTTCAGCTTCTCCGGCACCACAAACTCCCAATTGTCGGGGTCCTCTTTTTCCATCACCCCTTCAAGGGTGGTCTGGTGACTGTAGATCACCCCATCACGGGGCCGGTAACCCTTCACCTGCCCATAGGTGAGACGCAGAGTGAGGTTGGCATCGGGGAAGAGGGCATAGGGTCCCTCCATGGCCAGCAATCCCTCCAGCCAGGTGCGACGCGCCTGCTTAAAGGGAGTGTCGAACAGGGTCAGCTGACTGCGCAATGATTGCGACTCATCCTGTACCGACCGTGCAAAACGGAAAAGAGGGTCATTGCACAACAGCTCCCTGTCAGGTTCATCCAGAAAACGTCGCAGCTTTTCCTCGTTGCCAAAGAGTGATTCGTTGAGGAGACAATCCACAAAACGGTCGGTATCACCACCAAAATGATCGTGAAGGAGAGTGAAGATCGACGGCTGATACTCCTCCTCCACCCCTTTTGTGTAGGCGTTCAGCATTGCCTTGGCCACCTTGCGGTCGACCAACCGGTTGTAATCCTTATTGACAAACTGGTGGTACTCATCCTCTAACTTCTCTGCCAACCGGTTCACGCTGGCACTGTCGCCCCTGGCAAGTGCTTCTGCCAGGCTATCAGCCGTCGCCGTGGGTACCGTGGCAAACTCTATCCCCCGCAGGATCCCTTCTGTCAGCATCCAGCTACGGTAGCGCAACGCAGCACGTTCCTCCACGATCCGCGCAATCTCATCCAATGCTGCCTTGTATTGCGGCCTGTTGTGCTGCGCAGACCAGGCGAGCAGACGATCCTGCAGGGACCTCTTTTGTAGCTCAAAGTCACGCTTGTCGATGGCCCAGTTGCTACCAATCGCATTCTTATATCCATTGGTTGAACCCGAATATTTGGAGGCATACTGAATCTTCACCGCCGGATCACGCAGCATCTCCTCCAACATCGCCTTCTGTCGCACCTCGCGCATGGCAATACGCACCTTATTGTCAATATCCCTGCGCTCAGCCACTTCCCAGGAGGTGTAATAGGTGTGTGTGGTTCCGGGGAAGCCCAGCATCATGGCAAACTGATCTTCCTCCACCCCTTCGGTCGATAGTGTAAGCCAACGTTTCGGCCGCAACGGTACGTTCGTGACCGAGTAGGGAGCGGGGTTACCCGCCTTGTCGGCATAGATGCGGAAAAGACTGAAATCACCCGTATGGCGCGGCCACATCCAGTTGTCTGTATCTGCCCCGAACTTGCCAATGGCACTCGGCGGGGCTCCCACAAGCCGTATATCCGAATAGACCTTCTTGATGAAGAGATAGTACTGGTTGCCATCGAAGAAGGGTCTGATCTCCGCCTCAGTGCCGGGATGATCCTCCAGGTACTGCTCTCCAACCTTTTTGCGGGCAAGACGATTCAGATAGGTCTGAGAGAGGTATCGAGGGTCCATCTCCTCCTCCTGCTCTCTTATCAGATGGGTTCTCACCCAGTCGGTCACCTCCTCGATCTGTTCGATAAAAGTCACCGTCAGACCCGGATTGGGTAACTCCTCCTCCGGCGTCATCGCCCAGAAGCCCTCCTCCAGATAGTTATGCTCCAGCGTACTGTGCTGCTGCACCTGTCGGTAGCCGCAGTGGTGATTGGTGAGGACCAGTCCCCGGGAGGAGATCACTTCACCTGTACAACCTCTGCCAAACTGCACCACGGCATCCTTGAGCGAGGAGCCATCGGGGTTGTAAATATCCAGCTCCTCCAGTTGCAGGCCCATTTGCTGCATCCGGGTCAACTTTTGCTGCCGCAACAGATGGAGCATCCACATCCCCTCGTCGGCAGAGAGGTTAAGCATTCCGATAATAAAAAGCAATGTTACAAGGGTTCTTTTCATTGTATCTCCTGTTTAGTATGATTCGATGGATAAAGATAATAAAAAATGATGGCATTTAAGCTCTGATATGGCTTTAACAACTATCTTTGCAGTGAGCAGAAAGCCATACCTTTTAACCTGACGGATCATGCATTACGAAAAAATCTTTGAAGAGATCTTCCACGAGCTGCAATTGACAGAAGACAAGGGCCAAGTAGCCGAATACATACCTGAGCTGGCAAGTGTCGACCCCAACCAGTTTGGTGTGCATCTGACCACAGTGGAGGGAGCAGGTTTTTCATTCGGTGATGCCCAAACACAGTTCTCCATTCAGAGCATTGCCAAGGTGTTGTCTTTTGTGATGGCATATGGACGACTGAAAAGTGAGATATGGGAACGCACCAACCTGGAGCCTGCAGGGACTCCCTTCAACTCACTCCTCCAACTGGAGATAGATATGGGTATCCCTCGAAACCCTTTCATCAATGCCGGGGCTATCGTCATCTGTGACATCCTCGTCAGTCAGCTGGCTGATCCCAAAGAGGAGGTGCTCGCTTTCGTGCGCCGCCTCTCGGGTAACTCATCCATCCACTACAACCCAAGGGTAGCACGCTCAGAGAAGGATAGCGGTAGCCGCAACTATGCCATGATCTACCTGATGAAATCATTTGGAAATATTGACAACGAGATCGAGACCGTGATGGACCTCTACTTCCATCTCTGCTCTCTGGAGATGAGTTGTGAAGAGCTGGCGACCACCTTCCTCTTCCTGGCCAACAATGGTGTGGTGCCCTGGTCAGACGAACGCATTCTCTCTCCCAGCCGCACCAAGCGTACAAATGCACTGATGCAGACCTGCGGCTTCTATGACGAGGCGGGCCAGTTCACCTTCAAGGTGGGGCTCCCCGGGAAGAGTGGCGTAGGGGGCGGTATCGTGGCGGTACACCCCGGTAAATATACCATCGCCGTATGGAGTCCCCCACTCAACAGCAAGGGTAACTCCTACCGGGGAATGCTCTTCCTGGAACAATTCACCACCGTGACCAGACTCTCCATCTTCTAGGTAGCTTCGTGTGACAAACTGTTTTGATAAACGCGCCTGCCACACCTGGGGTATAAATCTTAAATATACAAAAAAGGGAACCTTCCGATTGGCTTTTCTGCCGAAAACGGTTAATTTTGTCGACGATTGAAAAATAAGGGTTTAGATGAAGATAGACTTTAGGGAACGAACACCTCAACTGATTGCCGTCATCGGCGTGCTGGCCATCGTGCTGGCCATCACCATCGGCTTCCTGATGAACAAGAACGCGGAAATTGAAGATATACAGCAACAGTTCACGCTCGACAAGCAGGAGCTGGAAGATGAGTATGAAGCGATCTCGTTGCAATATGAGGGGTTCAAGTTCAGTGTCCAGAACGACTCCCTGCTCTATAAGCTGGAGAACGAGAGGGCTAAGGTGATGCGCTTACAGGAGGAGCTGCGCATGACCAAAGCAACCGATCAGGCAGAGATCAGACGACTCAAGGATGAACTGGCCTCGCTGCGCAAGGTGCTACGCTCCTACATCCATCAGATCGACTCACTGAACAGGCTGAACGAGGAGCTACGTGCGGAAAACAAGCAGATCACCCGTCAGTTCAACGAGACCAGCCGCACGCTTACCCAGGTATCACAGGAGAAAGAGGAATTGACCGAGAAGGTGTCACTGGCTGCACAACTGGTGGCCACCAATATCTCGGTGAAGGCGGTGAACGACCGTGGGCGCGAACAGTCGCGACTGAGCCGCAGCAGTCAGTTTGTAGTCTCCTTCATCATTGCCCGCAACATCACCACTGAACCGGGTGAACGCACCCTCTATGTGCGTATCATGGCGCCCGATGGCTCTCTCCTCTCCAAAAGCCAGACGCATACCTTTCATTACGAGAACAGGGACATCCTCTATTCGATGCGACGCATCGTGGAATATGGTGGGGAGGAGATACCGGTAACCCTCTACTGGGATATCGAAGAGTTCCTGATGCCCGGCACCTTTAAGGCGGACATCTTTGCCGACGGCCACCATATCGGCACGAGTAGTTTCACCATGGAGGAGTAACCTTCCCTGTCACGAACCGATCATCTCCAGGAAAGAGTGCTCATCAATGACCTTCACCCCCAGCTTCTCCGCTTTCTCCAGCTTGGCCGGTCCCATGTTCTCTCCGGCCAGGATATAATCGGTTTTCTTGGATACCGATCCGCTGTTCTTACCACCATGTTGCAGGATCATCGCCTTGTATTCATCACGTGAGTGCAACGCGAAGGTGCCGCTGATCACAATGGTCAACCCCTTAAGCTTCTCCGATCTGCCGGCCAGCGCCTTCTCATTCAGGTTAAACTGCAACCCCGCCGCACGGAGGCGTTCGATATAATTACGGCTGGCAGGGTCTGAAAAGTAACCGGTCACACTTTGAGCAATACGGTCACCAATCTCCTCTACGGCAATCAGCTCCTCCACCGTCGCTTCCATAAGCTGCCCAACATCGGGAAAAGCATGCGCCAGCCTGCGCGCCACCGTTTCTCCCACATAACGAATACCCAATGCATGAAGAACCCGCTCATAGGGTACCGACTTTGACTGTGCAATACTTTTCAGCAGGTTCACGGCACTGGTCTCACCCCACCGCTCCAGTACGGCCAGATCTTCAAAACGGAGGGAGTAAAGGTCAGCTGCATCTCGAATCAACCCCTTATCGTAAAGTAGCGTGATGCTCTCCGGCCCGATGGTGATGTCCATCGCCTTACGGGTCACAAAATGCTCGATGCGCCCCTTGATCTGCGTGGGGCACCCCACGCTGTTGGGACAGTAATGGACAGCTTCATCCTCGTTGCGTACCAGTGGCGTACCACAATCGGGACAGACAGGGGTGAAGGTCACCCGGTCACCCAGCAGGAAACGGGCTTCCTTATCCACCCCGGTGATCTTGGGGATGATCTCACCCCCCTTTTCCACGTAGACCCTGTCGCCGAGATGCAAGTCGAGCGCCTTGATGGCATCCTCGTTGTAGAGCGATGCCCGCTTCACGATGGTACCTGAGAGCAACACCGGCTCCAGATTGGCCACCGGCGTCACCGCTCCGGTGCGGCCCACCTGCCAGGAGACCGACCTCAGGGTAGTCACCGCCTGCTCAGGGTTGAACTTATAGGCGATGGCCCAGCGGGGGAACTTGGAGGTGTAGCCCAGGTTGCGCTGCTGCACGAGAGAGTCGACCTTGATCACCACCCCATCGGTGGTGACCGGCAGGTTCTTTCGCTCCCGGTCCCAGTAGTGGAGATAATCAAACACCTCCTCAAGGGTTTGACAACGCGTCATGGCTGATGAGACGTTAAGGCCCCAGTCGCGTGCCAGAGTCATATTTTCATAGTGGCTCTCCCTGGGCAGCGACTCACCCAGCATGTAGTAGACAAACGATTGCAGGCGACGCGCAGCCACCACGCGTGAGTCCTGTAGCTTTAGCGTGCCGGAAGCGGCATTTCGCGGGTTGGCGAAGAGGGGCTCCTCCTGTGCGGCACGCTCGCTGTTCAGCTCGTCGAACGAGCTCCAGGGCATCAGGATCTCTCCCCGCATCTCCAGGTAGGAAGGGATCTGCGCTCCTCTCAGAATCAACGGCACATTGCGTATGGTACGCACGTTGTCCGTCACATCATCACCCTTCTGTCCGTCGCCGCGTGTCACGGCCCGTGTTAACCTTCCCTCTTCGTAGATCAGTGAGATGGAGGTACCGTCATATTTCAGTTCACACACAATCTCAAAATCTTCATTCAGACTTTTCTTTACACGGTTGTAGAAATCGCTCACCTCATTCTCGGAATAGGTGTTCTGCAATGAGAGCATCGGATAACGGTGTGCCACCTGCATGAAACTCTTGTTGATGTCGCTTCCGACTCTTACCGAAGGTGAATTGGGATCGGCATACTCAGGATACTCTGCTTCCAATGCCGTCAGCTCTGCCATCAGCCGGTCGAATTCCTGATCGGAGACCATCGGTTGCGACAGGACGTAGTAGTTGTAGTTGTGTTCATGCAGCTGCTGGCGCAGTGCTTCTATTTGTTGTTTGATTTGATGCATGGTTGTGTGGATTATTGAAAGATACGCATCCAGGGATACTCCCTTCTCCGTGAATTTTGCCGCTCCAGCGTGCCAATAGCCAGAGAGAGAGCCAGTGTCTGTTGAAAATAGAGCTCTCCTTCGCTGAGATGCAGGTTGCTGTTCAGCCGCAACGCAGCCCGTTCTGTCTCGATCAGCCGAACGTACCACTTGCTCTGCAGATAGTGGCCTCCCTGAAGAAATGGGGTTCCACTGTACAGCTGGCTGCCGTAGGTACCGAAGAGTCGCATACGAGGATCACCCGCATAGAAGATGTTCTCGGTGCCGAAACCCATGTACTCGGCATCCAAGCGTGCAGTGAAACCGATGGGCCGGGAGGTTTCCTCAGCCTTTCGGTCGCGCTCAATACCCGCAAACAATCCTGCCGAACCCATCACCCGAAAGTGGTTGGCGGAGGAATATTCCAATCCTGCTGAGGCGATCCCCTGGATCACTTCGCTCACGCCATACCGTCCGTCGTTGGGATAGTTACCGGCGAGGTGGAAGAGAGTGGATTGGAAATCAGCGAAAAAGAGACCTTTGCTTGCCTTACCGGAGAATCCCAGGAAGAAGCTCTCGCGCGCCTCGGCGGTAGAGTAACCGGTCCAGTCCATCCAGGCGTTGAAAAAGTTGTCCTCACTGCCCAGTTGCCAGAAGATGCCCTGCATCAACGGCATAAACTGATTGACCGAATCTCTGAAGAAAAAGTCTGAGTAGTTGGAGAGCACCTCCCTGCGGGGAAAGGCACCGGCACGAAACTGCACCTTATCGTTTTCATAATGATAATAGAGGGTGACCTCAGCCTTGTCAACAGCATGATGCATTCCCGGCATTTTCAAAAGGTTCACTCCTGCCACCAACGTGTGGGCACTGTCCCATGCCACCCCTCCCATAGCGTTGAGCCAGATACCCTGCAGTGTGCGGGCATCAGCATAGGGTGACCGCTTATATTCCATGTTATCGAAGAAGTAATCCATCCCCGTACTCCATTGTAATTCCTGAGCGGGCGATGTCACAGCAGTGAGAAGGAAAACAACAACGCACAATATCCTAGATCCCATATCCCGATATCTTATTGGGGGATAAAGATAGCAAAAAAAAGCTTAAATCTCCCTCTCTTTCCACTTGCCATTTCGAAGATAAAAAAACGACAAGGTGATCAAAAAGATCCAGTAGACATGCTCAGTGGTCCAGGCTACAGCTACCGACAAACGGAGGAAAATGATCACAAGCCACATGTAAGCCAGGTAGAAGATCAGGGTGAAGATCTCGAACCCGAGAGCCGTACGGGTATTGCCCGTTCCCGAGACAGAGCTGAAGAGTACAGAGCCTACGCTATAGAGGGGTAGCGAGGAGATCAGCACGTATAGTGGAACCACCGTATCACTGATCAGTGACGGGTTATCGGTATAAATGTGAATCATCAATCGGGGAAAGAGTGAGACGACCAACATCACCCCCAGCATCACCCCCAGGCTGAGGAACGAGATGCGCTTCACCAGGTGTAACACCTCGCTCTTCTTCCCCGCACCAATGGTATTACTCACCAGTGTGCTGGCGGAGGAGCCCAGGGCATGGGAGGGGATGGTGAAGATGGTGTAGAAGCTGCGCACTATGTTGGTGACGGCCAGTGACCGCTCTCCCATATAGTTCTCGATGAAAAGGAAGAAAAGCATCCAGGTACCTACCGCGAAGAGATACTGCACCATCATGAAAACGGAGATATCCAGTATCTTTTTGATCACAGGCCACTGGAAACGGATGGTGGTGAAACCATACTTGTGTGGATTGGATTTGTAGCGGGTATAGAGGATGAAAAACAGTGTTGAGCTTATCTCAGCGATTACTGAGGCGATGGCGGCGCCGGCAATGCCCATTTCCGGCATGCCCAGATTGCCGAAGATCAACCCGTAGTCGAACACCACATTGACCATCGCCATCACCACCGCATTGATCGTCAACACCTTTGTTTGGGCAATACCGATATAGAAGGCACGGAACATCACGTTGGTGAAAGCAAAAAGAAGTCCGAAGACACGCCATACCAGATAATCCGAGACAGCTGCCGCCACATCCTGTGATGCGAAGATCGCCGGAAGCCAGTGCTGTGAAGCAAACCGCAACAAGGGGATAAGGAGGATCGACGGAATAAGCAGGAAAAGGATCCCCTGGATCACGATCTCACCGATCCGATGGTAGTTGCCTTCACCATTGCGTCGCCCGATGAGGATCTGGCTTCCCATGCTGAAGCCGAAGCCAAGGGTGTAGATGGCGATGTAGATGACACCGGCCAGGGCTGAAGCCCCCAGCTCCACCTCTCCCACACGCCCGAGAAAGGCGGTATCAATCACCTGTATGATGTTCTGCGCGAGCAGACTCAACAGGATGGGTGCACTGACCTTGAGAATCTGTTTGTTACTATACACTGAAATGATTAAGAAAGCCGGCGGCAGTTGTCACCTCCGTCGGCAGATAAAAGGCTCTGGCGTTTATCCCCTGATGCGGTTACTACCGGGCTCCAGGTTGATTACCGAAGGTTCGAAGGCTTTGGCTTCCTCAAGCGGTAAGATCGCATAGCTCATGATGATGATCACATCGCCCACCTGCACCTTACGGGCAGCAGCTCCATTGAGGCATATGATCCCCGATCCTCGTTCACCACGGATAATGTATGTCTCAAAACGCTCACCGTTGTTGTTGTTCACCACCGCCACCTTTTCATTCACGAACATACCGGCGGCATCGATCAGATCCTCATCGATGGTGATACTCCCCTCGTAATTGAGGTTGGCATCGGTGACTGTTGCCTTGTGTATTTTTGATTTTAATGTCTCTACCCACATAACTCTTTACTTGTAACTGATATTGTCAATCAATCGTACCGCACCGCAATAAACCGCGACACATCCCACAGGATAATCGCTCTCCTCCCATGTGGAGAGGGGCTGTAACGTGTACCCGTCAACAATCTCATAATATTCAACATGCAGACCGGGCACTTTGTTTATCTCATCAACCACCTGCTCGGCGAGCGCAGCAGGTGCATACATCCCCCGTCGACCCCTGCTGTTGTTCAGCACATGATAGATCTGCGATGCGTGCACCCGCTCCTGCGGCGTCAAGCGCTGATTGCGGCTGCTCATGGCCAGACCCGACGGCTCACGCACAATGGGCACCCCTACAATCTCAACCGGTATCTGAAGCCGGTATGTCATCTCCCGCACGATGGCCAGCTGCTGGAAATCTTTCTCACCGAAGTAGGCCCTGTCGGGCTGTACAAAGCTAAACAGACGGCTAACCACCTGTGCTACCCCGTTGAAATGGCCGGGACGAAAGCGACCTTCCATCACCTTATCCAGCATCCCGAAATCGAACACCCTCCGGTCAGGTTCCGGGTAGACCTCCTCCACGGAAGGGACAAACAACAGATTCACACCCAACTCCCGCATCATCTGCTGATCCTCTTCCGGCGTGCGTGGATAAAGACGCAAATCTTCGCTGTTGTTGAACTGCGTGGGATTCACAAACAGACTTACCACCGTACAGTCATTCTCCGCGATGCTTTGCCGGATGAGTGTGGCATGCCCCTGGTGTAACGCCCCCATGGTGGGGACGAACCCGATGCTGTCTCCTTTGCAGCGAACAGGCTGCAGCGCAAGGTTTAGAGCAGAAACAGTATGAATGATTTTCATCGATTTGTTATTACAGACTGCAAAGCAACAAAATATTTACCAAATAGAGAAGAGAATTGTCCTGATTGATAAAAGAATTAGCTTTCTTTCACTGAACCACACCATTGTCAAGAAAAACCCATCTTCCGGAGTGTGAAAACGATCCATTCTCTCCATGATGCAGCTCAAATCAGCGGCAAAAAAGGATGTATCCCTCTGCTTATCTGCGCTTTACAAATTTGTGGCCATTATATTTTGTAATTATGTGGTTTTTTTTTATTATCTTTGTACTCAAATTTAGAGATTTAGCTCCATGTCCCAGAAAAAAATATTGTACATCACGCAGGAAATCTACCCTTATCTAGACGAAACACCCATCTCGAACAGCTCCCGCTTCTTACCACAGGCAATTCAGGAAAAAGGCAAGGAGATCCGCGCCTTCACACCCAAGTACGGACCGATTAACGAACGCCGCAACCAGTTACATGAGGTGATCCGTCTCTCAGGAATGAACCTGATCATCGATGATGCTGACCACTCGCTCATTATTAAAGTGGCTTCCATCCAGTCGGCACGCATGCAGGTTTATTTTATCGACAACGAGGACTATTTCCAGAACAGGGAGTTGCTGAGCAACAAAGAGGGAGAGGAGTACGAAGACAACGACGAAAGGAGCATCTTCTTCATTCGCGGAGTGATGGAGACGATCAAGAAGCTGCGCTGGGTACCCGATGTGATTCACTGTCATGGATGGTTTGCCGCGTTGGCACCTCTCTACATCAAGAAGGGGTACGCCGATGACCCCTGTTTCAAGAACAGCAAGGTGATCTGCTCTCTTTATGATGAGTCCTTCTCCAAACCTTTCCAACAGGATTTCGCAGACAAGCTTCGTTTTGAAGGGATCGGAGATGTGGAGGTAAACAACATCAAAGAGCTCGGTACGATCGATTACACCACTCTGATGAAGCTGGCCATTGACTATTCCGACGGTATCATCCTCGGCAGCGGGAATGTGGAACCGGAACTGTTGCGCTACGCAACAGAAAAGAAGGTTGAACAATTGCCGTTCCGGGCCGATTTCGATCAGTTTGCCGAGGAGATCAATCAATTCTATGATAAGATTGACGCATGATTCTCTTAAAATCCCTAATGAATCTTCTTTTTTGATTCTTCGATATACAATTATCATTAAAAATTAGCAGAAAGCTTTTCATCAGCTTTTATGTGAACCATTTTTTTCTGATATTTGCGGCGTTGAATAGATATTTTTATGAAACAAATGAAACCCAACTCTTTATACAAAGCGCTGTTCGTTACCTTCCTCTCAATACTGACCCTCTCCTGTAACGACACGCTCGACCGGGTGGGATTCACCATCCAGCCGGGAATGGACAACCTCACTGTAGGCATCGACACCATGCACTTGCAAGCACGTACCATTGAGATCGATTCCATCTTTGCCCGTACAAAATACCCTGTACTGGGGGAATATACCGATCCGCTTTTCGGCTCAATCAAATCGGAGTATCTGGGTGAGTTTTACCTGCCGGAAGGTGCCGGCTTTAATGCAGGCTCCACCATCGACTCGGTGAAGGTAGTGGTATCCTACTCCTCCATGATGGGTGACTCACTGGCTCCCATGGAACTGTCGGTCTACGAACTGAACCGCTCACTCATGGGTGTCAGCCGTTACACCCACCTCAACCCTGAAGAGTATGCCGACATGACGGCTCCCCTGGGCAAAGCGGTCTTCACCGGCAAGAACAAAACCTACCATACCGAAACATACACCTCGGGATACACCTCACAGACCTACAAGGTATATGACATCAGTGTGGATCTGCCGCTCACGCTGGGTCAACGGTTTCTCGACGAATACAACAAGCCCGCACATGGCATGATGAATGACGCTGACCGCTTCAGACAGTTCTTCCCGGGGCTTTACTTCACCACCAGCTTTGGCAACAGCACCATCCTCAACGTCAGCTTCACCTCTTTCTTCGTGCATTATCACTATACGGATGAGGGGGGCTCCTCCACCGGGCAGGATACCATCCGCACGGATGCCCTGCGTCTGTTCATCACCCCGGAGGTAACACAGGTCAACACCGTCCGAAGCCACAACGAACCACTGCTGGAGGAGAGTAACACGCACACTTACGTGAAAAGTCCCGCCGGGGTGATCACTGAGATCACCTTTCCCCTCAGCAACATCCACCAGGAGTTGAAATCGAAGGCTCTCAACCTGGCCAACTTCACCCTCTATGCCCTTCCTGATGCGATGGAAGATCCGTTGGTAAAGATCGCACCACCCGACTATCTGATGTTGGTGAACCGCGACTCGCTGGAGGGCTTCTTTGAAGGACGCAAGCTGATTGATAACGTCACCAGCTTCATCTCCGATAAGTTCGACGCCACCACCTACTCTTACGACTTCAACAACATCTCCGCGATGATCAACTATTACAACCTGGAGATGGGGGATACTCCCTATGACCTGGTTTATTACCTGATCCCGGTAGATGCAACCATGACCACGGTACAGCAGAGCTACTACTCATCAGGCAGCGAGGTGCTAACCGAACTGCACAACCAGATGTGGCCTACGGCCGCCATGCTTGACAAAAGAGAGGGGAACTTGAAGATTGAGCTGATATTCAGCAACTACTAACCGGTAAAAAAAAGCTGTTCAGAAGAGCACTCCCTGCTCTCCACGCTTTGTCCTTCCCAGATGCAGGTATGCCAGTTCCGTGACCTCCCGGCCGCGGGGCGTGCGCTTGATAAACCCCTCTTTGATCAGGAAAGGCTCATACACCTCTTCAATGGTGCCCGCATCATCACCTACCGCAGTGGCAATGGTGGTGATTCCCACGGGACCCCCACCAAACTTATCGATGATGGTGAGCAGGATCTTGTTGTCTATCTCATCCAGTCCATGCTTGTCAATGTTTAATGCTTCCAGCGCATAGGTGGAAATGGCACGATCGATGCGTCCGTTACCCTTCACCTGGGCAAAATCACGCACCCTGCGCAGCAACGCATTCGCTACACGGGGGGTGCCCCGGCTGCGGGAGGCAATCTCACGGGCCGCATTATGATCGCAGGCGATCTGCAGGATATCGGCAGAGCGTAGGACAATGCCCGTGAGCGTCTGCATATCGTAATACTCAAGATGCATGTTGATGCCAAAGCGGGCACGCAGGGGACTGGTGAGCAACCCGCTTCGCGTGGTGGCACCTACCAGGGTAAAAGGGTTCAGGTCGATCTGAATGGAACGGGCACTGGGTCCCTTATCGATCACGATATCGATGCGATAATCCTCCATCGCACTGTAGAGGTACTCCTCCACCACGGGTGAGAGACGGTGTATCTCATCAATGAAAAGCACATCGTTGGGTTCCAGCGAGGTGAGGATGCCTGCCAGATCACCCGGTTTGTCAAGTACCGGCCCCGAGGAGACCCGTAAGCCGACACCCAGCTCATTCGCGATGATATTGGAGAGGGTGGTCTTGCCCAGGCCCGGAGGGCCGTGCAATAGCACATGATCGAGCGACTCCCCCCGCATGCGGGCGGCGCTGACGAAGATCTTCAGGTTCTCCACGATCTTCTCCTGACCGCTGAAGCCGCCAAAAGTGAGGGGACGCAGGGTATTCTCCATCTCCCGCTCGTTTTCCGGCAGAACGCTCCTGTTCCGGATGTCAAATGATTCCTCTGTTGTCATAGTGATGCTGCAAATGTAGCTATTTATTGCGACTTTTGGAAATAGCCTCCGCGTTCCGTTTCAATCCTGTAAACTTGGCTCTTTTGACTGCCGAGTGACGGAAGATGTGACGCCAACGATCTTCGTTCATCTCCAGTAGCTGTTCCAGGTCGAGAGAAAGAAAATCATCCGTGGGCAGGAATTCGGGAGTGTTATGTGCTGTTGCGTCACGGTTCCAGGGACACACCTTTTGACAGATATCACAGCCATAGACATTGTTTCGCAGGTTGGGCAGGATATCGGGTGAGATCTCGCCCTTGTTTTCAATGGTTTGATAGGAGATACACTTGCTGGCATTCAGCCTGTAGGGCTTCTCGATGGCGTTGGTGGGACAGGAACGGAGACAGCGGGTACAATCACCACAGTTCTCAGATACCGGGGCATCATAATCGAGCTCCATATCAATGATCAGCTCACCCAGAAAAAAGTAGGATCCTTTGCCGGGAATGATCAATAGCGTATTCTTACCAATGAAGCCCAATCCCGCCTGTGCTGCCCAGAAGCGCTCCAGCACGGGTGCAGAGTCGGTGAAAGAACGCCCTGTCACCGAAGGATGACGCTCCCGTATCCAGTCGAGCAAATGAGCAAGCTTCTCCCGTATCACCTCGTGATAATCCTTCCCGTAGGCGTAATAGGCGAACTGCGGCACCTTGCCCGGCAACCTCACCGGTGGGTAATAGTTGAGCGCCACGGATACAATTGAGCGGGCACCCTCCACCAACAGTCGCGGGTCGAGACGCTTATCGATGTTACGCTCAAGATATCCCATCGTCCCCTGGCAGTGATCACGCAGCCACTGCATATAGCGTTTCTCCTCACCACTGTCCGTGGCGCGGCAGATACCGCAGGCATCGAACCCGAGGGCTAGCGCCTTCGCCTTGATCTCTTCCGATAGGGTCATCTGTTTCTCAATTTGTCTCAAACGTACAAAAAAATATGTTCCCGCAAAAGAGGGCGGATGGTCAATCTGCATCATGGTGAGACAATCAATTGTTGCAAAAACGGAATATCTGAAGAATGTTGCCTATTTTTGCAACCATAACCGGCAAGTGCATCCTATGACGGAAACAACCCTGAAACATAAGACAACCCTGTCACTCTTCTGGAGTTTTCTGGATAAGTTCGGGCAACAACTCATCTTCCTGGGCAGCAGCATCGTGCTGATGCGCATCCTTGAACCCTCGGAATATGGTCTGATCGGGGCACTCGCCGTATTCATTGCCTTCTCCACATTGCTGGTCGACAGTGGCTTCACCCGTGCCCTTCTGAACCGCAAGCAGATCACCCCCCAGGAGTATAGCTCGGTCTTTTATTTCAACCTGTTGCTCAGCGTGCTCCTCTACCTCCTTCTCTTTGCCGGGGCTCCGCTTATTGCCAGGCTCTTCCATGATCCCCGCATTGTACCGGTTTCACGTATTCTCTTCCTGACACTCATCCTTAATGCGGCAGGTATGATCCAGCAGACACACCTCACCAAGAGAGCCGATTTCAGGGGGCTGACACGTGTGAACCTGACCGCGCAGCTCATCGCCGTAGGGGTGGCGATTCTTCTGGCTGTGAACGATTATGGTGTCTGGGCCCTGGTGGCCCAGACCATACTCTATGCCTTCTTCCGCACCCTCTTCCTCTGGTTCTACTCGCGCTGGATGCCTCTCCGCGTGTTTAGCCTGAAGCTGTTACGCTCCTTTGCCGGATTGAGCTACAAGCTGGTCGTCACCTCACTGATCAATGCCTTCTTCAACAATATCTACCCCGCCATCATCGCCTTCTTCTACCCCAACGCCATGCATCAGGTAGGCTATTACAACCAGGCCCTTAAGTATCAGGAGATCCCTTTCACCATCCTCTCCAACACCTTCCGCTCCGTCTCGATGCTGATACTGCCCGAGATCAACGACCAGACAGAACGGCTACACCGCGTGGTGAGCAAGATGATGAAATCGCTTGCTTTTCTCTCATTCCCGGTGGGCTTGCTGATGATCCTCATTGCCGAACCCACCTTCACCTTCCTCTTCCAGGAGAAGTGGTTGCCGGCAGTGCCCTACTTCCGGATGCTATGCCTGGCCGGCATCATCTCGCCCTTTGCCTTCGTACTGAACGAGCTCTTCATCGCACGTGAGAAAGCCAACTACTTCCTCGGGGTGGAAATCGTCCGTCGAATCATACTGGTGCTGCTCATAGCCCTGCTCTTTCGATATGGCATCATGGGTCTGGCTGCCAGCTGGGTCATCTACACCTACATTACACTGATCATCTCGCTCATCCTCACCGGACGGCTGATCAGCTACTCGCTGTCAGCCTTTGTCAGGGATGTGCTGCCCTATCTGTTGCTGGCACTTATCAGCAGCGCTGTCGCATGGCTGGTCACACGTCAGATAGATCACCATCTGCTCTTCATCGTTGTCGCCAGCACGGTAACGGCGCTGTTGTACCTGTTGCTGTGTCATCTCTTCCGTTTGGAGATGACCCGTGAGATCGGGGCATGGTTCTCACTCCGTCAAAAAGAAAAAAGATGAAAAGAATCTACAGGAAGCTATGTTACAAGATAAGCGCACGACGCAGGAGCTGGCTACATGCCCGTAAGCAGAAGAGAGTGCGTAGGATGATCCTGCGCCACTACAACCATCACCCTCCCCGTGACCAGGAGATTGCAGAAGCGGTAACCTACCTCTCCACACACCCTCTCACAACCTTCTACGGCACCTTCCAGGAACGCTATGACGCAAGTGATGTGGAGGTGTTGACCGACCCGCAGAACGGCCTGCCCTACGTGATCACAGAAGGAGGCAAGCTCTACTTCAAACGGTCACTGAACAACTATACCATACAGTTGCTGTTCAACAACCTGCGTGTTGAACAGGACAGGCATGCCCCACACTGCTATACCGACCGTCACTTCTTCGTAGAGAAAGGGGAGCGGTTGGCCGATGTGGGCTGTGCCGAGGGTTATTTCTCGCTGATGAATATCGAACAGTGTGAGGCGCTCTTTCTCTTCGAGCAGGAGAGCGAGTGGATAGAGGCACTGGAGGCCACCTTTGCTCCCTGGAGAGAGAAGGTGTCGATCATCCCCCAGTTTGTCTCCGACATCAACAGTGAGCAAGAGATCACGCTGGATCACTATTTCCGGGAGCATGAAGAGAAGCCCTCCTTCTATAAGATTGACGTGGAGGGTGCCGAAGCATCGGTGTTGAGAGGGATGGAGGGGCTGCTGCTGGAACGGGAAGTAAAGATCGCGCTATGCACCTACCACCATCAGCATGATTATGAGCGCTTTCGCCTTTTTTTTGAAGAGCGGGGCTACTCCCATCGTCCCAATGCGGGGGTGATGATCTATCAGAACGATATGGAGCAGATGCGCCCCCCCTATTTCCGTAAATGTCTTATCAAAGCTGTCAACCATCATGCATCACCCTGACCAGTCATCACCCGCAGTATGCATCATCATTGTCTCCTATAACTTCGAGCCATGGATCCGCCACTGCCTCACCTCGGCGCTAGCGTCGTCACTGCGCACCACCGTTTTGGTTGTTGACAACGGATCCACAGATGCCACCCGTGAGATCATACGGAAGGAGTATGACGACGTGCTGCTGATAGAGACGGGTGAGAACCTGGGCTTTGGCAGAGCCAACAACATCGGGATACGCTATGCGATGGAGCATGGGTTCGACTACCTCTTCCTGCTCAATCAGGATGCCTGGCTGGAGAGCGGGGCACTGGAGAAGATGGTCGCCGCAGCCGAACGGGCGGGTGAGTACGGCATCCTCTCACCGGTACATCTGAACGGCAGAGGTGATGCTACCGACCATGGCTTCCGCGAATATACAGGGCTGCGTAACAGGGAAGAGGCAGAGCGCCTCGCGATGGAGGTGACACCCTACCCCTTTATCAACGCAGCGATGTGGCTACTCCCAATAGGGGTGGTGAGCGAGGTGGGACTCTTTGCTCCCCTCTTCGCTCATTACGGTGAGGATCGCAATTATGTGTTACGCCTCCGGCAGAGAGGCTACAAGGTGGGAGTGGTGAGGGACGCCACCGGCTATCACGACAGGGAGGCACGCAGTGTGAGCCGTGATCAATTTCTCTATGCGGAGTTTGTATACTTTCTCACCGAAGCGGCCAACCCCTGTTACGGATGGGCGGAGGCTGTAGCCTACAGCCTGCTGGCAGCCTTCAAGAAGGCGTGTAAAGCGCTCTTCAGGGGATCGCTCAGTGACAGTGGTGCCTACCTCCGCATCGCCCTCCGCCTGATGGCGAAGAGCGTTGCTGTTTACCGCACTCGCAGGGAGCAGCGTCTCAGGCAAAGGTGAAATCGAGCTGTCTGCGGTCGAGGTTGGCACGTGCCACCTGGATCGAGACAGGCTGCCCCAGGCGGTACTCACGTTTGGTGCGGCGTCCCACCAACCGGTAGTTCTTCTCATCCAGCTCATAGAAATCGTCATCCAGCTCCCGGATGGGTATCATCCCTTCGCACTTGTTCTCGTTGATCTCCACATAGAGTCCCCACTCGGTGATGCCGGAGATCACCCCGTCATACACCTTGCCGATCTTATCCGACATGAACTCCACCTGCTTGTACTTGATGGAGTCGCGTTCCGCGTTGGCGGCCACCTGCTCCATCTGTGAGCAGTGCTTGCACTCCTCCTCCAGATCTCCCTGATTCACGCTCTTGCCACCTGCCAGATAATGCTCCAGCAGACGATGTACCATCATGTCGGGGTAACGGCGGATGGGTGAAGTGAAGTGGGTGTAGTAGTCGAAAGCCAGCCCGTAATGCCCCACGTTCTTGGTGGAGTAGATCGCTTTCGACATGGTGCGGATGGCGATGGTCTCGATCAGGTTCTCCTCGGGACGTCCCTGTACCTTGTCGAGCAGGGCGTTGATGCTCTTGGCCACCTCGGTCTTGGTACCCTCCGGTTTGATCTTGTGCCCGAAGCGAAGGATGAAGGAGTTGAGGGTATCCAGCTTCTCCGGATCAGGGATATCATGCACACGATAGACAAAGGTGCGGGCTTTCTTACCCTTGGGTACCCTGCCGATGGCTTCCGCTACCGCCTTGTTGGCCAGCAGCATGAACTCCTCAATCAGGTGATTGGCCTCCTTCGACTCCTTGAAGTAGACACCCAGTGGCTTTCCCTTCTCGTCGAGGTTGAACTTCACCTCGTAGCGTTCAAAGTTGATCGCACCCGCTGTGAAGCGCCGCTCACGTAACTGGATGGCCAGATCGTTCATCTTCAGTATCTGCGAGGAGAAATCCCCTTTACCGGTCTCAATCACCGCCTGGGCATCCTCGTAGGTGAGACGGCTATCCGACTTGATCACCGTACGGGCGATGCGCGATTGTTTGATCTCCGCCTTGTCGTTAAGAGTGAAGATCACCGAGAAGCAGAGCTTCTCCTCCTGGGGACGTAACGAACAGAGACCGTTGCTGAGTCGTTCCGGCAACATCGGAATGGTGCGGTCGACCAGGTAGACGGAGGTGGCGCGGTTCACCGCCTCACGGTCCACGATGTCTCCCGGCTTCACGTAGTGGGTCACATCGGCAATATGGACACCCACCTCCCATTCCTTTGGCGAAAGCTGTCTCAGGGAGAGCGCATCGTCAAAGTCCTTCGCATCCTTGGGGTCGATGGTGATGGTGAACACATCACGGAAATCCTCACGCTTTGAGATCTCTTCCTTGCTGATCTTGTCTGAGATCTTCTCTGCATATTTCTCTACCTCTTCCGGGTACTTGTAAGGCAGGTCATACTGTGCCAGGATGGCATGCATCTCGGTGTCGTTTTGACCCGGCTTGCCCAGGATATCGATCACCTTACCCACAGGGTTATTGGCCTTCTCGGGCCACTCCACAATCTCCACCACCACCTTGTCGCCGTTACCAGCACCATTGAGATCCTCCTTCGGTATAAAGATGTCGTTCGAGAGGTACTTGTTGTCCATCACCAGGAAAGCGAAGTGCTTCTGCACATCAAGCACCCCCACAAAGCGGCTCTGGGTGTGTTCCAGAATCTCCACCACCGTGCCCTCGGTATCGGCGCGCTTGCGCTTGGCCAGCAGCTGTACCCGCACCCGGTCACCATTCATGGCATGTTTGCTGTTTCGCTCCGGGATATTGATGATGTTGGCATCATCGTCGGGGACAAAGAAGTTCTTGCCGTTGCTTCTTCTCTCGAAGCGTCCCTCCAGCATCAGGCCGCGATTGTTGATGCGGTACCTGCCACGGGAGGTCTCCAGCAGCACATCGGCGTCTCGGAGCTTGTCGAGTACCTTCACCAGTTGCCTGCGACCCTCTTCACCGCGCACGTTCAGGGCAGCAGCAAGCTGTTTGTAGTTGTATTGTTTATCGTTGTTCTCCGTAAGAAATTGGGTAATGGATGTAATCAGTTCCTTCTTCCTGGGTTTACTTTCAGTGGAAGATGCGTTTGTCTTTCTGCTCATAATATCTCTGTTGATTGTTTTTACTAGAACAAATGAGTCCGGTTTTAGTTAACGCAAGGTAATAAAAAAATTGATCTGATTGCTTCATAAGGGGTGTTTTCCTGAATATATCGTTATTTTTGTATGTAAGAAGAACTGAACGATGGACAAAAAGAAAATCCTCATCACCGGTGCCAGCGGCTTTATTGGCAGCACCATCACGGAAATGGCACTCCAACTGGGTTATGAGACCTGGGCAGGCATACGCTCTGGCAGCAGCCTACAATACCTGCGTGATGAACAGCTGCACCTCATCAATCTTCACTATGATGACCCTGCGATACTTACTGAACAACTGCGGAAAGCAGTTCATCAAAAGAGACCCTTCGATGCGGTGATCCATGTGGCTGGTCTCACCAAAGCTCCTCATAAAGAGGAGTTCGACAGGGTGAACCACCGCTACACCCGCCACCTGGCAGAAGCCCTTCGAGCGGCAGAAGCTCTTTCCGGCACCTTTGTGCTACTCAGCTCACTCAGCGTGATGGGTCCGGGAGATGAAACCGGATATACTCCTTTCAACGCAGAGAGTGTACCCCACCCCAACACCGCTTACGGCAGAAGCAAGCTACAAGCCGAGCAGTATCTGATGAATCAGCAGCTCTTTCCCTGGCTGATCATCCGTCCCACGGGTGTCTACGGGCCACGCGACAGGGATTACCTGATTCTGATGAAGGCAGTGAAAAAGGGTCTGAGTGTGGGGGCCGGCTTGAGAAAACAGCTCCTCACCTTCATCCACAGCCATGACCTGGCAATGGTGGTTTTCAGTCTTCTGGAAAAAGGGATCAGCGGGAAGAGCTATATCGTAGCCGACGGCGACTCTTATACTGATAACGCCTTCAATGCCATCCTGCAGGAGGTGCTCGGGAGAAGAAGGGTCGTTCAGCTTAAGATCCCCCTGTGGCTGGTGAAGCCGGCCGCATTCGTGAGTGAAAAGGTTGCCACCCTACTCGGTAAAACAGCCACTTTCAACAGCGACAAATACCTTATCATGAAACAACGCAACTGGTCATGCGATATCACACCCCTGAAGAACGACATCGGCTTCATTCCCCGCTGGAGATTGAAAGAGGGAATAGAGATGACTGCGGAATGGTATAAAAAAGAGGGATGGCTCTGATCATCGTCACCCCGGTGAAGGAGAATTTATGAGAGAGGGAAAAGGGGCGTATCTAATTATTTTTGTACATTTGTGCGTTTCAAAGCCAACAATCACAAGCAAAGAGAACAAGCAATAAAGATGAAGATAGCACTGATAGGTTACGGAAAGATGGGGCATGAGATTGAACGTATTGCCCTGGAGAGAGGGCATGAGATCGTTTGCACCATCGATATGGGGGAAGAAGAAAAATTCAGTTCACCTGAATTTGCAGGTGCCGAAGTAGCGATAGAGTTCACCTCCCCGGAGAGTGCACTGCAAAACTACAAGAGGTCATTTGCCGCAGGTGTTGCCGTCGTGTCCGGCACTACGGGATGGCTTGCACACTGGGATGAGATCAGGCAGGAGTGCGAGAAGAACGGCAGGACCTTCTTCTACGCCTCCAACTTCAGTCTGGGCGTGAACATCTTCTTCGCGTTGAACAGCTACCTGGCAAAGATCATGAATCGTTATCCCGACTACGACGTGCGGATAGAGGAAACCCACCACATCCACAAGCTGGATGCCCCCAGTGGTACCGCCATCACCCTGTCGGAGGGAATCATCGATCAACTGGATCGCAAAGAGCAGTGGGTTTTGGGTCATGAAGGTGCATCAGGCGAGGTGCCGATAGAGTCATTTCGCGAAGGGGAGGTGCCGGGTATCCACACCATCATCTATGAATCGGCATGTGATGCCATCCGTATCACCCACGATGCGAAGAACCGCAAGGGTCTGGCGCTGGGAGCTGTGCTGGCTGCTGAGTTCACCAAAGACAATAAAGGGCTTCTCGGCATGAAAGACATGCTGGGTTCATTATAAACAGCTTCTTCTAGAAATGAGCACTATGACACTGAAACAACGTATCTCCTCGGCAACCCGGCACCAATGGTTCTGGTTTGCAGTCTGGGTTGTCGCAACCCTGCTCTTCACACTCTGGACCGGATCGCCCTGGATCCTGTTGTTCATTCTCCTCTTCTTCGATATCTACATCACCAAGTTCATCCCCTGGTCTTTTTGGAAAAAATCGAAGAACGAACCCTTCCGCAAGACGATGGAGTGGGTGGATGCCATTCTCTTTGCCTTAGTGGCGGTCTATTTCATCAACACCTTCTTCTTCCAGAACTATCAGATCCCCACCTCCTCGTTGGAGAAATCGCTGCTGGTGGGCGACTTCCTGGCAGTGAGCAAGCTGAGCTACGGCCCCCGCGCACCCATCACTCCCCTCTCCTTCCCCCTGGCACAACACACCATGCCGGTGGTAGGTGGCAAGTCCTACATCGAGAAACCGCAATGGAAGTACAGACGACTGAAGGGGTTCGGCAATGTGGAGCGAAACGACATAGTGGTTTTTAACTTCCCCACCGGTGATACGGTGGCACTCAATATGCAGGGGGTTGACTTCTACACCCTCTCGCAGTTCAACGCCAACGGTAGCGCCGGCGTGAGATCGGATCGGCGCACCTATGGCGAGATCGTCTACCGTCCCGTGGACCGGCGGGAGAACTACGTGAAGCGCTGCATCGGTCTCCCGGGAGAAACCATCGCCCTTCGCAGCGACAGCGTCTTCATCGACGGTAGCTACCTGCCCAACCCGCACCTCTCGCAGCACAACTACATGATCCATACCGACGGTACCACCATCGCTCCTGAACTATTTGACGAGCTGGGGATCAACAAAGCAGATTATTTCACGCAAGATAACTACGGACAGGTGGTCACCCGTTCACAGGACCTGGCAGGTGTGGACAGTCTCAACCTGGCAATGTTTGGCCTGCAAGCTCGGAACGGCAACAACGGACGGATTTACTTCAGCATACCCATGACAGAAAAGATGGTTGCAGCGCTGAAAAGCAAACCATTTGTATGGAAAATCATTCGTGAGAAAGAGCAACCGGGCATGAGTCACTACTACCCACTCGGCTACGAGACCGGATGGTCGCGCGACACCTTCGGCCCACTCTGGATCCCTGAAAAGGGAGCGACCCTTACTTTCGACAGTGATGTACCCTTTAAAGTTGCAGCCTACGAGCGTTGTATCAAAAATTACGAGGGCAACGACTTTGCCTATCGCGACGGCAAGGTGTTCATCAATGGTGAAGAGGCTCACTCCTACACCTTCCGGTACGACTATTACTTCATGATGGGAGACAATCGCCACAACTCAGCCGACTCAAGGGTGTGGGGTTTCGTCCCCGAGGATCATATCGTGGGGAAGCCGATGCTTATCTGGCTCTCACTGGAGAAAGACAAAGGATGGTTCAACGGAAAGATCCGATGGAACAGGCTGTTTCGCAGCGCACGGGTACCGGCTTGAGCAACGAAGTGGCACAACAAACAGTGCTGCTCTCCTCCTGCTACCTGGCCCCCATAGATTATTATGCGCTACTGGACAGGTCTGGCTATGCAACAATTGAGATCGGCAACAACTATCAGAAACAGACCTACCAAAACCGTTGCCATATTGCGGGTGCCAACGGGATGCTTACACTCAGCATCCCGGTGATGAAACCTGCAAAAGAGGAGGCCACCATGCGTGATATCCGCATCGCTGATCACGGCAACTGGCAACACCTCCACTGGAACGCCATCGTATCGGCATATCGCTCCACCCCCTTCTTTCAATACTACGAGGATGAGTTCCGCCCTCTCTACGAGAAAAAAAAACGATATCTGCATGATTTCAACGAGGAACTGCGTCTGCTGGTCTGTCGGCTGATTGGTATTGAAACAGAAGCAATCATCACTGATAGTTATACGACTGATTCCCCGACCGGCATTTTTGATAGCAGGGAGATCATCCATCCGAAAAGAAGTTCTCCTTTCCAGACACCACGTTACTATCAGGTGTTTGCCAACAAGAATGGTTTCATTCCCGGCCTTAGCATCATTGACCTTCTTTTCAATATGGGGAATGAATCCGGGCTAATACTCAGGCAGGTTGGGAGGTTAGGCAGTTAGTGGGTTAGTAGGTTAGTAAGTTAGTGGGTTAGTGGGTTAGTGGGTTAGTAGGTTAGTAGGTTTGTAGGTTACTAAGTTAGTAGGTTAGTAAGTTAGTAGGTTGGCGCCCCGGACACGGTTTGTGATTTTCAGTCCATGGAGGCTGTATGACCGAACCTTTTTCCCTATCTTTGCAGATTGTAAAAACAACCGTTCACAACAGCCTCTCTGCATTCGGATCTTCCCAATGTAATGACTGTTGGAAACAGATAAAGAGATCAAACCAGATGCAACAGAAACCGAGAGTACGTTTTGCGCCCAGCCCCACCGGACCGCTCCACATCGGAGGTGTACGAACCGCCCTGTATAATTACCTGTTCGCGCGTCAACAGGGAGGAGCCTGTATCCTTCGGATTGAAGACACCGATTCCACTCGTTTTGTGCCGGGTGCTGAGGATTATATCCAGGAGACTTTCGACTGGTTGGGACTCCCCTTCGATGAGAGCCCACGACTGGGAGGCCCATACGGACCCTACAAACAATCACAACGCAAGGAGATATACAAGGAGCATGTGCACCGCCTGTTGGAAAACGGGACAGCCTACATTGCCTTCGACACACCCGAAGAGCTGGAAGCGCAACGTACAGAGAAGACTAATTTCCAGTACGACGCCTCCACACGGATGGGGATGCGCAACAGCCTCACACTGGGCAGAGAGGAAACCGACAGGCTGATTCAAGCCAAAACACAGTATGTGGTACGCATCAAGATTGAACCGGGTCATGATATCATCGTAGACGACCTTATTCGCGGCAAGGTGGTGATCCACTCATCGGTACTCGACGACAAGGTGATTTACAAATCGGCAGATGAGCTACCCACCTATCACCTGGCAAATGTGGTAGATGATCATCTGATGGAGATCACTCATGTAATCCGTGGTGAGGAATGGCTACCCTCTGCACCGCTGCATGTTTGGCTTTATCAGAGCTTAGGGTGGGCGGAGAGCATGCCTCAGTTTGCACATCTCCCGTTACTCCTCAAACCGGAAGGGAATGGTAAGTTGAGCAAACGCGACGGCGACCGCCTCGGCTTCCCGGTCTTTCCACTTGAGTGGCGTGATCCACTCAGTGGTGAATGTTCATCAGGCTACCGTGAGAGCGGCTATCTGCCCGAAGCGGTGATCAACTTCCTGGCTTTTCTGGGGTGGAACCCCGGAACGGAACAGGAGCTCTTCTCACTGGAGGAACTGATCACCGCCTTCTCCTTTGAACGATGCAGCAAAAGCGGTGCACGCTTCGACCTGGAGAAAGCCAAATGGTTCAACCACCATTATATTCTCAGCACACCCGACAGTGTGCTGGCCGACATTTTCATGGAGGAGTTGCGCAGGAAAGAGATCGATGCACCCGGTGAGTATGTCACCCGGGTAGTGGCACTGGTGAAGGAACGCATTCGCTTCACATATGAGCTGTGGGATCAAACCTCCTACTTCTTCGAAGCGCCTGTGAGCTATGAAGAGAAGACGGTGCGCAAACGGTGGAAGGAGGAGACACCCGCTCAGATGAAGGAGCTGGCATCACTGCTGGATGCATTGGATGACTTCTCGGCTACCTCGCAGGAACAATCTGTGATGGCATGGATAGAGCACAACGGATACCATACCGGGAATGTGATGAACGCCTTCCGGTTGGCGGTGGTGGGTGCCGGCAAGGGACCCCACATGTTCCAAATCACGGAGCTCCTGGGAAAAAAGGAGACGATCAGCCGGTTGTACCAGGCTGTGGAAAGCATTGCATAACTAACGGGAACCACAAACCAATACACATGATGGAGATCGATTTTGTAATTACCTGGGTCGATATGGACGATCCCAAGTGGAAAGCCGATTTTGCCGCCTGGTCAGGAAGCATTGACAACAGTCGTAATGAGGTTTCAGAAGCTCGTTTCAGGGATTATGGCTTCCTGAAATACTGGTTCAGGGGGGTGGAAAAGTTTGCCCCCTGGGTCCGCAAGATTCACTTTGTCACCTGTGGCCAGAAACCGGAATGGCTTAACGCTGACCACCCCAAGCTGTCACTGGTGAACCATTCAGACTATATTCCACAGCACTACCTTCCGGTTTTCAACTCTTCACTCATCGAAATCTACCTGCATAAGATCCCGGACCTGGCGGAACAGTTTGTCTATTTCAACGACGACTTCTTCATCATCAACCATCTGCCACAGGAACGTTTCTTCACCAACGGTGTACCAAACGACATCGCGGCCTTTCGCTACAATTCGGGCATGGGATTATGGTCAAAGTGCCTGAAGAATAACATACGGATCATCAACGAACGGTTCGATAAACAGGAGATCTTACGGCGTGACCATGAGAAATGGTTTCATCCCTCATATGGAAAGAAAAGCAGGCTTACCCGCCTGTTAAAACCCCATAACAAATTTGTCACTCTCATCACACCTCACAACGCGCAACCCTACCTCAAAACGACCTTTGACGAGGTGTGGGAGTATGCGGGCGATAAACTGACGAAGGCTTCAGAGAACCGCTTCCGCAGCCCTGAAGACTACACCCAGGAGCTGTTTCGCACCTGGCAGATCTGCCGTTCCAACTTCCATCCCTACAACACCTACAGCGACACCAGGATGTTCCCGTTGGTGCTCCGGTCGAAAAAGGCGATTCAGGCCATCTATGACCAGCACTACAAGCTGATCTGCCTGAACGACAATGCTCATATCCGCCATTATACAGAGGTGATGAGGGAGTTGGAGAAGGCGTTTCAATCTATCCTCCCGGAAAAATCCGCATTCGAACTGTAATGAACCCAGACAGACTGGTTGCTCGAAAGATGAGTGTGATCGGCAGGTTAAGGTGAGTATTGACCCGTCAATCAAACTATATCAAAAAATTTTCTCAAATGATGACTGATCAGGGAAGAGCTCTTTGAGAAAAGGCTCTATGGCAACACGATCTTCATCTCTGACACGCTGATTGTCGTTGAGACAGAACAGGTCCGGATCATATTTCTTCAACCGCTGCATGAATTTTAGTCGGTGGATGTTCAACCGCAGCGACTCTCTTTTGTTCACATATTTCAACACGGCCTTACCAGTCGCCAGCATGTAGTAGGAGAAAGCGGATCGATGGAGGTCCCCATACTGTCTCACATGGTTTTGCAAAGAAGACTTCACCCAATCACTGAAAACATTCTCCACCACAAAACGGTAGTCTTCTGTAACGAAAGCATCCACATTGTGATGGGGAATACCGGAGTATAAACGACCAAATCGTTGATGTACCGCTGCAGAACCCTCCAGAACCATTGTCATATACTGACCCAGTCGTCTTCGGAACAGCTTTTTTACCGGATAATGCCATCGCCCCAGTATCTTTCTTTTCAACCGTACGTAGGGTAATCCTTCCGGATTGAAAAAATAATCCGGTGAGAGACTTTTAGGGAAAAACATGTCATCATTCGCAAAAAGAAAACGATCTGCCAACCCGGGTATCTTATGGATAAAATACTCAATCACACTGGAATTGAAACAGGGGAGCGCTTCTGCTGGCATGATCTCACGGTGATCCACTAACCGGATCTTCGGATGATCTCTCTTCAACCAGTAAGGGGACTGATTGTCTGTCACAATAAAAATATTCCTTACCCAGGGAACATTACGTTCAACCGAACGAAGTGAATATCGCAATTCATCATTATTGGAATAACGGCCCTTGTTATTTGTCTCGGTATGCTCTGATACAATTCCCGTAACTTGATGCTTCTTCGCCAGCCACGCGGGATCACTGCCATCAACCCAAAGATAGACCAGATCAATCACAAAAGGTTGAACACTCTCTTCCATACTGTTATTTTGTGGTTTAGGCAGGTCACCTGATCCCTGTTGACCGGTTTCCTACAGAATACAAAAGTAGTGAATTATTTCGAAATTGTGAAGAAACCGATCACCGGCACCTTGTTCACGAACCATGCAAGGAATGCTCTGTTGAACAAACTTTTCACCTTTTAGTTTGTTGTAAATAAATTGAACACTCTCAATCTTCTGAGGTATGCACGCAAACTCGTCAAACAAGAAAAAAATCAGGATCCGCACCCGGGTATTCGTCCCAATGGTCTTTGTCATCGCGGTGCTGCTCATCACCTACCTCTTCCCACGTCAGGGCAGCTTCAAATACTCCTTCAATGAAGGAAGACCCTGGCAGTATGGACTGCTTACAGCTCCATTCGATTTCCCCATCTACAAGACAGCAGAACAACTTCAAACAGAGCAGGACAGCATCCTGCAATATTACGAACCCTATTTCTTGATTGACAATGAGATACAAAAGAATGCGCTGGCCGATTTCGATGCGGATGTGAACCTGAAAGAGAGACTGGCTGAATTGCCCCCGGCAACTAAACTATACATCCGCAAAAAGCTGCAGGATGTATATGAGAAGGGCATCATGCGTTCTGAGGATTATGACCGTATCACTGCTTCGGTTACGGGCGGATTACGTATCAGGGAAAAGAATATGGCGGCCTCCAGGAAGATCGAAACGTTCTACACTATCCGCTCCGCTTATGAAAAGGTACTGGACGATTTGCCACAGGAGATGGATGTAGAGATGGTCAAAGCAGCCGACATCAATGACTACATTCGGGAAAATGTCATCTATGATGCTGCCACATCAGAAAAAGCAGAGAACGAATTCATACAGCAGGTAGATATCAGCCGCGGCATGGTACAACAAGGTCAGCGAATCATTGACCAGGGCGAGATTGTGAATGACCACACCTTTAATATCCTCTCATCCCTGAAGCGCGTCACAGAAGAACGCAGCGGCAGTGCGGCCAAAAACAACGGGATGGTGCTGGGACAGTTGATGCTAATCCTCCTGATGTTCGGATCATTTTACATGTACCTGCTGTTTTTTCGACCCAATGAGTATCGCAACCGCAAGCATGTGGTCTTCATGGTGTTGCTGGTAGTGATCTTCCTGTTACTCACAGCGGTCACGGTACGGTTCGAACTCTTCAGCGTCTATATCCTTCCCTACGCCATAGTGACCATCCTGATTCGCACCTTCATCGATTCGCGGACAGCTCTCTTTGCCAGCCTTATCACCGTTATCCTCAGCTCGCTGATGGTACCCTTCCCATTTGAGTTTATTGTGATTCAGATGTCGGTAGCGATGATATCCATATTCATGCTGAAGGAGCTGTCGGAACGGTCGCAGCTCATCAGAAGCTCCTTCTTCATCCTGCTCACCTACATCCTGGTGTACCTGGGTCTCACCCTCTACCAGGAGGGAAGCATAAAGGAAGCCAACTGGCTGATGTTGGTCTACTTCCTGATCAATTTCATCTTCATCATGTTCTCCTACACCCTGGTTTATCTGGTGGAACAGTCGTTTGGCTTCATCTCCGGGGTATCACTGGTGGAGCTCTCCAACATCAACAAACCGCTGTTGAAGGAGCTGTCGGAGAAGGCTCCCGGCACTTTCCAACACTCACTGCAGGTCTCCAACCTGGGGATGGCCGCCGCTGCGAAACTGGGTGCCAACGCTTCACTGATCCGTACGGGGGCACTTTACCACGATATCGGCAAAATGATGAATCCAGCCTTCTTCACCGAGAACCAGACGCCCGGCATGAACCCCCATGCAGGCCTTCCCTTTGAGGAGAGCGCCCGTATCATCATCAACCATGTGAAAGATGGGGTGAAGATTGCACAGAGGTATAACATTCCTCAGCAGATCATCGACTTCATCGAAACGCACCACGGTACCAGCATGCCCAAATATTTCTATATCTCCTGGAAAAATGCCAACCCCGGGAAGGAGGTCAACGAGGCCGATTTTCGCTACCCGGGTCCCAACCCCTTTACCCGTGAGGAGGCTATCATGATGATGGCCGATGCGGTGGAGGCATCCTCCCGCAGCCTTGCGGAATACAGTGAAGAGTCACTCCGCACCCTGGTGGACAAGATCATTGATGGACAGCTCCAGGAAGGTTATTTCAAGTTGGCCCCCATCACCTTCAGGGATATCCAGACGGTGAAAGATGTCTTTGTGGAGAAGCTGCAAACCATGTACCACTCCCGCATTACTTACCCGGAGCTTAAAACGCCGGCACCACAACACGCTGTGTCTGAGGAGGAGCATGGTGAGATACCGGACTACAGCGATGAAGAAACACTCCATCCCTGAGATGAGCTACTCCCACTCGATGGTTGCAGGGGGCTTTGAGGAGATGTCATAGACCACCCTGTTCACCCCCTTCACCCGGTTGATGATCTCGTTCGACACCTTGGCCAGAAAAGGATAAGGCAAATGGGCCCAGTCGGCTGTCATCGCATCGGTCGAGGTGACCGCCCGCAATGCGACCGTGTTCTCATAGGTACGTTCATCACCCATCACTCCCACCGACTGTACCGGCAACAGGATCGCTCCCGCCTGCCACACCTTGTCATAGAGACCGGCACTTCGCAGGTTGCTGATAAAGATGTCATCTGCCTCCTGTGCCATGCGCACCTTCTCCGGCGTGATATCTCCCAGAATGCGGATACCAAGCCCCGGACCCGGAAATGGATGACGGTGGATCAGATGGGGCTGCATGCCCAGTTCCAGTCCGATGCGGCGCACCTCATCCTTGAAAAGCAGCTTCAGGGGTTCACACAGCTTCAGGTTCATCTTCTGCGGTAGTCCTCCCACGTTGTGGTGGCTCTTGATGGTAACACCCGTGATGGAGAGTGACTCAATGATATCGGGGTAAATGGTACCCTGTGCTAGCCATTTGATATTCTGCAGCTTGTGCGCTTCCCGGTCGAATGTATCAATAAAACCCTTGCCGATAATCTTTCTTTTCTGCTCCGGCTCAGTAACCCCCGCCAACCGATCATAGAATTGCTGTTTCGCATCCACACCAATCACGTTCAATCCCAGGTGCTCATAGTTTTGCAACACCGTCTCAAACTCATTCTTTCGCAACAGCCCGTGATCCACGAAGATACAGGTAAGGTTCCGGCCAATAGCCCTGTTGAGCAACACGGCAGTTACCGAGGAGTCAACTCCTCCCGAGAGTGCAAGGATCACCTTATCGTCTCCCAGCTGTTCACGTAACTCCTGAACCGTCGACTCGATAAAAGAAGCCGGTGTCCAGTCCTTCTTCACCCCACAAATGGTAAGAAAATTGTCGAGGATCTTCGTGCCCTGTTCGGTATGGAACACCTCGGGATGAAACTGCACACCCCAGGTCTGCTCCCCTTCAATCCGGTAGGCTGCCATCGCCACGTCCTCGGTGGAGGCAATCACCCTGAAGTGATCGGGGATACGAACAATGGTATCACCATGTGACATCCACACCTGACTCTCCTGTGTGATATTTCCCAAAAGAGGGTCTCCGCTTTCATTCACCCGCAAGTGTGCACGGCCATATTCCCTCGATCCATGGTTCCCCACCTCACCTCCGGAATTGGACGCCATCAACTGAGCCCCGTAGCAGATCCCCAGTACGGGATAACGTCCCCTGATGGCTTGCAGATCTGTTTTGAATGCATGCTCATCATTCACTGAAAAAGGGCTGCCCGAGAGGACCACCCCTTTCACCGACTCATCGCCGAAGGGAAACTTGTTGTAGGGAACGATCTCACAATAGGTGTTCAGCTCCCGGACGCGGCGGCCGATCAACTGGGTGGTCTGCGAGCCGAAATCGAGAATTACAATTTTTTCGTGCATAGGGTTGATTGTGTTGAGACGTTGCGTGAGCAGGTCTGTTCTGTTGATGAAGTTTTAGGTGACAAAGATACAAAAAGTATGAAAATAATTCCTCATCCGTAAAACTGTTTCAGCAACGAAACAGAAAAGAGTTCCATTGTCATTTCAATCTGTAATAGAGTAAATATTTATTGTTTTTCAATGTTTTTTTATTGTTATATAAATATTTATTCCTATTTTTGCAGCACTATTCTTTATTTAGTGATGAACAATGGAAAAGAGCAAATCCAATCGGAAATCGATCGCACTACTGTCTGTTCTGGCTGGCATAGCCTACCTCTACCTGATCAGCATCGATTTCATCAACAACTGGGACGCAGTCGCGAACAGTTTCATGCAGGGGTATCATGAATCTTCAAAAATCATGGATGAACAGATGCCGGATGAAACATTCTCCATGATGCTCAATGCAGAAGACCTCGACAACTACTACTGCGACTCACTCTACAATCTGAAAAATGACCACTATCTGCCTGCCAAGATTCAACTGATCGATGTACGGTATCATTTTGCGGATCAAACCGAATACCGTCAGACAATTGGTTACAGAACAACCATTCTCATCCTGGTATGTCTGTTCATTATCGGACTCATTGCGATCCCTTATTACTTTTACCGGATTATCGGGGCTTTTTACAAAGACCACATCTTTAACAGAGACAATGTACGACGACTAAAAATACTGGGCAACATACTGTTGGTGGTATATCTCTTACAGATCATTTTCGACCTTACCCTTTATTATTATAAGAAACTCCTGATTGATATACCCAATTATTCCCTCTCCATCTACCTCTCCGGAGCTGAATGGCTTTTTTTGGGCCTGATCACGCTACTCCTGGCTAACATCTTAAAGCGGTCAGTGGAATACAAGGAGGAACAGGATCTCACCATTTAAATGAATTGAGTATATGCCGATCATCGTAAACCTCGACGTGGAGATGGCAAAGAAAAAAATCTCCTTGAATGAACTCTCCGAACGGGTTGGGATCACTCCGGCGAACCTCTCCATCCTGAAGACCGGCAAAGCCAAGGCCATCCGTTTTAACACGCTGGAAGCCATCTGCAGGGAATTGAACTGCCAGCCGGGTGACATCCTGGCATGGGATGAAGAGGAAGAAGACACATCCATACATAACAAATGAATAAAAATTGACATCATGAAACATCTGGAACGTGCACTCGACGGACAAAACAGCTTCTGGAAATACCTGGCGATGACGCTTATTCTGTTTCTGGGGGTCTCCACCATCGGATCATTCCCTCTGATCATCACGATGATAGTGCATACAATCAAAAACGGAATACCGGACATCGTCTCCGGGAATATCACCGACCTGAGCAGCTACGGCATCACCGGCAACACAGGTTTTTTCCTGTTGTTGCTTACCTTTCTGCCAATGATTTTTGCATTCAAGTGGCTTGTCCGTCCATTTCACAAACGAACCATTACAGAAACCATCAACGGGAGAAACCACCTGCGAAAAGGACGTATCGGGATGGGAATGCTGGTTTGGGGCGCATTGATGAGCCTCACCCTGATCTACGGACTGATTGTCTCGCCGGAGAACTACCAGTTTCAGTTTCATTTAGGCCGCTTCCTGTTGTTGTTACTGATCACACTATCGATACTCCCTTTTCAAACCACCTTCGAAGAGCTCTTCTTCAGGGGCTACCTCTCCCAGGGTGTGGCTGCGGCCACCCGTAGCCGATGGGCGACTCTGATCATCATCTCACTGGCTTTCGGACTGATGCATGCTCTCAACCCCGAGGTGAAAGAGTTCGGTTTCTGGATCTCCATACCCAGTTACATACTGATGGGAGTTATTCTTGGAGCGGTATCCATTCTGGACGACGGCATCGAGCTGGCCATCGGCATTCATTTCATCAACAATGCCTTTATCGCACTCTTCACCACCCACAGCTCATCGGTCTTCCAGACCGACGCCCTCTTCAGGGTTAAGGAGATCGATCCCGTTGGGGAACTGATCTGGATGGGGGTCTTTGCAGTCGTGGTGATCCTGCTGCTGGGCAAAATCTACCACTGGGATTTTGCGATCTTCAAACAGAAGATAACGGTTACACCACCTCCCCTTCCGGATCCATATACCTCCCCTGATGACAATTCGCAAGGAAAGTAACCCGATATAACGTTGGTATTTCTATTTTACTTATCTTTGAATGTAGAAACAACGAAAAATGAATCACAAACATCTCATATCCACTCTACTGATCAGCACTGCACTGTTTACCCTCAAGGGGCAGACACTCGATGATGCCAGAAGCTGGTACCTGGAAGGTCGATATGAAGAGGCGTTGCCACTCTTTCAACGTGCCTTCACGGATGATTCCACCCATGTGGCGTTGCATCAATGGCTTGGTGTCAGCCTGTTGAGAACTGGAAGAATTGTTGAAGCGGAGCGGTACCTCACCTATGCGGACAACAACAAGATCCCCGAGGCGTCATTATACCTGGGTGAGCTCTATAGCAAGCTCTACCGCTTTGAGGATGCTGAGAAGGCATTTGAAAAATATCAAAAAGCAAACCGTCGCAACGAAGAGGCACTCTCAAAGCTCGATCGTTTCCGGGAAGAGGCGGGTCAACTGCGACGGAGAGCTCTCCGCACCGAAGATGTGCAGATCATTGACAGCCTGGTACTGCCCAAAACGGAGTTCCTCAAAGCATATCAACTAAGTCGCTCATCCGGCACACTCCTCCCGCTGCATGCCTTTTTCAAGGAGGTGATGACAGGAAACGAGACACTGTACCTCAATGAGAAAGGAGACAAGGTATACTACTCGAAGGAGAGCAAAGAGACAGGTCATGACCTTTATGCAATGGACAAGTTACTCGACCACTTCGGCAATGAACAGAGATTGCCGGAGACCATTAACGGAGAGGGCCACCAGGCATTCCCCTTTGTCATGAGTGACGGATTGACCATTTACTTTGCCTCCACCGGACATCAGTCGCTGGGTGGTTACGATCTGTTCGTGACACGCTTGAACCTGTCTACAGACAACTACCTTACACCCAACCAGCTAAACATGCCGTTCAACTCCCCCTTCAATGACTATATGATGGTGCTGGATGAAGAAAAGGGCATCGGCTGGTTTGCATCTGACCGGCTTCAGGCATCCGACTCACTCTGCATCTATACCTTTGTCCCCAATCCACAGGTGACCCTGGTGGAGAGTGATAACCCGGAGTATCTCTTTCGCAGGGCATCTATCTCCTCCATTGCCGATAGCTGGCGTGAGGGTGTTGACTATCTCTCTCTCCGCCGTACTGCACAACAGTTCAGAAGCAACGAGGAGGCCACCACGACCGATTTCGAATTCATTATCAATGATGAGAGGGTGTACCACCAGCTGGATGATTTCACCAACAGCCATGCCCGTGCCCTTTTCTCACAAGCGTTGGGACTGGAAAAGCAGCTTATGGAACTGAACAGTGAACTGGCGGACAAAAGAGAACGAATTGCTACCGGGGAGAGCACAGAGGGTACACTTAGCGCATCGGTGCTGGAGCTGGAGAAGGAGAGCGGAATCTTACACCGGCAGATCAAAAAATTGAAGACAGAAGCCCGCAACGAAGAAATCAGACAAACACCACTTTAAAGTAACCAAATATGACGATTGAACTCATTATTGTTGCAGTACTGATCCTGTTGGGCATACTCTTCATGCTTGCGGAGATCTTCTTGTTGCCCGGGATCACTGTTGCCGGAATCGCAGGTGCGATCTTCCTGATCGGAGGAATCGCATATGCCTATATCTTTGTCGGGAGCACCGCCGGCAACATCAGCCTGGTAGCAGCAGCAATTGCGATGGGAGGCTCATTCTTCTGGCTCCTGAAGTCAAAATCACTTCGCAAGATCTCGCTTGAGACTAACATAGAGAGCAAGGTCGACAATTCCGACCTGGGTAAGATCAACAGGGGTGACACCGGTGTAGCCCTTTCAAGGTTGAACCCCACAGGGAAGGTAATGGTGAATGATCTGACGGTTGAAGGAAAATCATTCAATGGTGAGTTTATAGACGAAGATGAAGCGGTTGAGGTGGTACGGATCGATACTTACCAGATACAAGTGAGACGGAAAGGAGCTGCCGCTATCGACCCTGAATAAAAAAGACAATTAGACAAACACAAAAATACAACACTCAAAAAAAAAAGTAGTATGGCTTTATCATTTCCTTTAATTATCACAATTGCCGTCATCATCATCTTTTTGATGATATTCTTTCACTATGTTCCTTTTTTCCTGTGGATCAACGCCCTGTCGGCAGGCGTACGCATTTCATTGGT
>DURL01000120.1 GCA_012837345.1 Bacteroidales bacterium | reverse complement strand
AGGATGGAGACCAGCAGGGCCGAGATGTATAGAACGATAAAGCAGAGCGCTCCCACGCGCTCACCCAGTTGTGTTTTGCATTTCTGCTCAATATCCGTCGCAAAGAAATAGAGGGTGAACATGTTAAAGATTAGATGCATGTAATCGGCGTGCAGGAGACCGTAGGTCAACAGCCTGTGCCATTCACCCCTTCTGACCGCGGGCGGGTAAAAGATCATCCTCTCCATCAGTGCGTTGTTTCGGAATGCGAGGATGGAGACGATGGAGGTAAGCACAATGAGGGTGATGGTGATCATAGCAGATACTGTTTGTCGTTTACATTTGGGTTGTTATTCATTGTTCACAATTTTCAAACCACTTTTTCGTATACGATGAGACAAAGATAGCTTTTATTGTTGAGGCGTAATAGGGATTCATTTCAAAACGATTCTGCAAAAATCCTTTATCTTTGCAAACAAAAGATCTGCCCAATGAAACTCCCGGAAGATTTCATCCTCTCCATGCGGTCACTGCTCGGTAATGACTCGGCGCAGCTATTCGAGGCTCTGGGCAGCGATGCTCCGGTAACGATTCGTCTGAGCCCGCACAAGCTGAAAAGGAATCCGTTGGATTTCAAAGTGCCCGTGAAGCCGGTGCCCTGGTCAAATTGGGGCTATTACCTGGAGGAACGCCCTTCCTTCACCTTCGATCCGCTCTTCCATGCCGGTTACTACTATGTGCAGGAGGCCTCCTCCATGTTCGTGGAGCAGGTGGTGCGGCAACTGGTGAAGGAGCCTGCCATCTGTCTGGATCTATGTGGTGCCCCCGGCGGTAAGTCGGTCAGTCTGCTCTCCGCACTGCCAAAGGGTAGCTTGCTGGTGAGCAACGAGCTGATACACCAGCGGGCACAGATCCTTTCTGAGACCATGACCAAGTTTGGTGATTCCGCCAGTGTGGTAACCAATAACCATCCACGCGACTTCACTCTATTTCCTGAGCTGTTTGATCTGATCCTGGTGGATGCACCCTGTTCGGGAGAGGGTATGTTTCGCAAGGATGAGGTTGCCATAGAGGAGTGGTCGACGCAGAACGTGGCGATGTGTGCTGCCCGGCAAAAGGATATCCTCTCTGATGTGTGGCCTTCATTGAAGCCGGGAGGGGTGCTGGTTTACAGCACCTGCACCTTTAACAGCTCTGAGAACGAGGAGAACGCTCTTTGGGCGGCACACGATTTGGGCGCATCATTTATAGAAGTTGAGGTTGAAGAGGCGTGGAATATCACTCCCTCACTAGTGCATGATGTGGTTTGTTACCGCTTTCTACCCCACAAGAGCAGTGGTGAGGGACTGTTTGTCACCCTGTTGCGGAAAAGGGATTCAGATAAAAGGGAATACACTGCACACCCCGCATACACCTCCAAAAAAGGGAAACAGCGATCCTCCCCGTTTGTAAAGGATCTCACTGCTTTTGCCGGATGGATCAATTTTCCGGAATTGTTTCGTTTCGTGGAAATGGAGAATCAGATCATTGCCCTGCCTGCAGCATATGTTGAAATAATGCTCCAGTTGAAAGAGCGGTTGAAGGTTCTCACCATGGGCATTCCAATCGGCGAGAGGAAAGGAAAAGACCTTATCCCCTCACATGCGGTTGCTATGAGCAGTGAGCTGAACCGCGAAGCATTCAACAGCCACGAGTTGAGCTATGATGAGGCCATCGCTTTCTTACGACACGAAGCTCTCACGCTAACAGATGTGCCGAGGGGATTCGTTTTGCTCACCTATCAGGGAGAACCACTCGGCTTTGCAAAGAACATCGGAAACAGGGCGAACAACCTTTATCCGAAGGAGTGGCGCATACGAAGCGGTTACCTGCCGGAAGCAATAACTGAGATACTCTCATGACGATCTATTGATTAACATCCATCATTTTTATCATTCCATGTATTCCCGTCAAATCCTTTCCTATCTGTTTGTAATCCTTGCAACGGTTGTTGGCATCCTCTCCCTCCTGGTGTCAGCAAAACTGGTGAAGGAGCTCTCGCAGGAGGAGCGACAGAAGATGGAAATATGGGCCATGGCTGCGGAATCGATCTCACGTGATGTGCCTGATGCAGATCTGTCGCTGGTGTTAAGCATATTGCAGGGAAACAGGTCTATACCTGTGATACTCCATGATGAGCAAAGCGGAAGGCTAGAGTCGCACAACATCAAACTACCGGATGAGGATACCGCTGTTTTCCTTCGTGACAAGATGAAACAGTTTGCCAGCAGACATGAACCCGTGAGGCTGACAGAGTTAGGACAGACGCTCTATTTTGATGACTCCTACACCTTACGGCAGCTTCAGTTTTATCCATACATACTGTTGTTTGTCATTGCTCTCTTTATCGGACTTGCATTCTTTGCACTGAACCGCTCTCAACGTGCCGAGCAAAACAGTGTCTGGGTGGGGTTGTCGAAGGAGACGGCTCATCAGCTGGGGACTCCCATCTCATCGCTGATTGCCTGGACGGAGTATCTGAAGTTGAAAGAGGTGGATGTCGCACTGCTGGCTGAGATTGAGAAGGATACAGCCCGTTTGCAGATGATAGCCGAACGTTTCTCCAAGATCGGTTCAACAGCTGACATGCATTCGGCAGACATAAGAGAGGTGGTGAGACGGTCACTCTCATATCTCGAAAAGCGGTTGTCAGATAAGATTGTTTTTTCATTGTTGTTTCCCGCAGAGCCTGTACTGGTATCAATCAATGAGCCGTTGTTTGTCTGGGTGATTGAGAATCTCACAAAGAATGCGGCAGATGCCATGAAAGGAGAGGGATCCATCACATTCAGGCTGACGGAAAAAAATAACCGTGTTTTATTCGATGTGGCAGATACCGGCAAGGGTGTTCCACGGTCAAAACAAAAAGAGATCTTCACCCCCGGTTACACCACCAAAGAGCGGGGGTGGGGACTTGGCCTACCATTGGTGAAACGGATCGTGGAGGTGAACCACAAAGGTAAAATCTTTGTTTTGAAGTCGGAATTGGATAAAGGCACTACCTTCAGGATCGTGCTGAGATCTTTCAGGTAAAAATATACGGTCCTACATGCAACTGTAAAACATCAGTAGTAGAAGTGAATAATCAAACTGAATTCATGAGATAATCAACAATCTATTTTTTTCAACATGTTCAATCCAACTTTTGTCCCAACGTTTTTTTAGCCCCCGAGGTAATACCAATACAAGAGGTTGTTCTCCTCTCAATAGAATTTCAAATACATCTTTTTCTATTTGTGAATGGTTTCTCCCGGTCGTAAATTACTTGCCAGTGCTTGTGGATAAACGAACTGACAGGCACACTGATACATGTAGTAAGTTATGCCCCATCAGTGACCGGGGCATTTCGGATCATAAAAGATTGTCAGTTGAGAGTTTGTTGCATTGATACCAAGATCTCATCTCACTTCCATCAGCATGCCTTTTCAACAAATCCACCGAATAGGTCACCGCCTCCTGCAAACCTTCTTCTCCCGAATAGCCATTGACGATCATGAGCAGGCGGGAGGTGTCGGTTGTGATTTTTGTGCGTTCTTCATCACTTGTGGGAGTGCCGATACCGCCCACAGCATCGCGATATACGGGCAGTCCCTCAATATTGAGTACTCCTCGCCCGATGGCCTCGAACCGCTCATCGGCTTCTCCCACACCCAGCGTGAGGTCACCCACGATCTTGTCAAGGTCGAAGCCGCCAATCGAGTAGCCTGTTTTCAGGGAGACCAGGTTGATCAGATCCACCAGGGTGTTGATCTGGTACAACTGCTGCCCTTTGAGAATCCTCCTGCAGAGTGCTTCCGCGGAGGGTCGGTAACGGTTGGGGTCTTTCCCCAGCATCCTGTATGCCTGCCGGGTAGCATGGATGGCCGGGCGCAGCTTGATCTCCTCCATCCTGTATGTTGCTTCAAACCCGGTTGTAAAGAGCTTTATCTCCCTCCACAACGCCTCGTTGTAGTCGTAGTTCATCACCTTGCAGGCAATCACTGCCACCCGAAAGTCGGGACATGCCCGATATATTGCGTCGCTGATCTCAATACTGATTTGTCTCATATCTATCCTCCATCCTCGATTATCTTCCATGCATTTACACTATTTCAAAAGAAGATCAAAGATACAAAATCTCAACCATAGGAACGGATAATGCACATAAAGGGATGAATGTTTGAAAAATAAAAAGATTTCACTTGTAAAAGTCTCTCACAATTCCTATATTTGCGTGAATTTTTGTTTTCATATGACAGACGAAAATAACAAGCTGCTTGTCGACCTGGAAGTACGTGTCAAACAGATTATGCTTTTGTGTGATACGCTGAAAGAGGAAAACGTTGCACTTAAAACAGAACTGAATACCCGACAACAGCAGATCGACGAAGTGGTCGCCGATTTGAATCATTTGAAAACAAGATATGACAGTCTGAAGATAGCGAGAACCGTCACGGCTGCTTCTGTAGATGTGGAGGTAGCGAAACAGAGACTGTCGAAACTGGTGCGAGAAGTTGATAAATGCATAAATTTGTTGAAATAACCTTTGAAAATTTATGTGATGGGCGACGAGAAATTTTTATTGACATTAGAGATAGCCGGCAGAAGATATCCGTTGAAGATCAACCGATCTGATGAACAGGCTTTCCGTGATGCCGCCGCCAGGATTAACAGAAAAATAAACCAATACCGCCTTGCCTACGGAGGAGAGAACTCCGGTATGACGACACAGGATTTTATGGCTATGACAGCCATTCAGGCATTGGCTGAGAATTTTTCTCTCGGTGATAAGAATGATACGAAACCCTTTGAAGAGAAGATTGGGTCGTTGATAAGCGATCTGGACCATTTTCTGAAGCAATAACTCATTATCCTGTCTATCAGGAGTCAACCGACGCACCCGTTTTACGCATATATTGTATGTGTTTGAATGTGTGCGTTTTATATTTTTATGAATTAGATAAGAGGGAGACCCTTTCATGCATACTGTAAGAAGGTGATTTCCAATATAGGAAAGAAGAGAAAAAGTCATATAAAAGAGAATGGAGATACTCCCCCAAACGGCTTTGGCTGTTGGAGGAAGTATAATATTAATCATTAACAATCAGAAGTATGGAAATAGTAATAGGAATTATCGGACTGGTAATTGGAGCGGTGATCGCCTGGTTACTGACCGGTAAAATGGCCAACTCCCGTGCGCAAAGTATCCTGAGCGATGCGGAGAAAGATGCCGAGGTGGTCAGGAAGAAGATGTTGCTGGAGGCTAAGGAAGAGACCATGGCTATGAAGGCAGAGGCCGAAAAACAGGCCAATGCAAGGGTAACCAAGATACAGCTCACTGAGAACAGACTCAAACAGCGTGAGATGTCACTCAACCAAAAGCAGGAGGAGTTGAACAAGAAGTCCTCTGAGATCGATGAGATCAAACTGAACCTCTCCAACCAGCAGGATTTTCTCGAAAAGAAACATCTGGAGATGGAACGGCTGCACCGCCAGTCGGTGGAGAAGTTAGAGACCATTTCAGGGTTATCGGCCGATGAAGCCAGGGAACGACTGGTGGAATCGCTAAAGGAGGAGGCCAAAACCGGTGCCCAGTCCTATATCAACGACATCATGGAAGAGGCTAAGATGACAGCCAACAAGGAAGCTAAACGGATCGTGATACAATCCATTCAGCGGGTGGCCACAGAGACCTCCATTGAGAACTCCATCACTGTTTTTCACATTGACTCTGATGAGGTGAAAGGGCGTATCATTGGACGTGAGGGACGCAATATCCGTGCTTTGGAAGCTGCTACAGGTGTAGAGATCGTGGTTGACGACACACCGGAGGCAATTGTCCTCAGCGGTTTTGATCCCGTACGTCGTGAAATTGCCCGACTCTCACTCCATCAGTTGGTTGCCGACGGACGTATCCATCCTGCCCGTATTGAGGAGGTGGTGTCGAAGGTGAAGAAACAAATCGAAGAAGAGATCATTGAGACCGGCAAACGTACTGTGATTGACCTGGGGATCCATGGTCTGCATCCTGAACTGATCCGCATGGTGGGGAAGATGAAGTATCGTTCCTCCTATGGACAGAACCTCTTACAACACTCGCGTGAAGTAGCCAATCTCTGCGCCATCATGGCCTCCGAGCTGGGGCTCAACCCGAAGAAAGCGAAGCGTGCAGGGTTGCTGCATGATATTGGCAAAGTGCCTGACGATGAACCGGAATTGCCGCACGCAGTGCTGGGGATGAAGTTGGCCGAGAAATTCAAGGAGAAACCGGATATCTGTAATGCAATTGGCGCACACCATGATGAGGTGGAGATGAGCACATTGCTGGCACCCATTGTACAGGTGTGTGATGCCATCTCGGGAGCACGTCCGGGTGCCCGCCGTGAGATTGTGGAGGCTTACATCAAGCGGCTGAACGATCTGGAGAACCTGGCTCTTTCCTATCCCGGTGTGGTGAAGACCTACGCCATCCAGGCTGGCCGTGAGCTCCGCGTTATTGTGGGTGCTGACAAGATCGACGACCAGGATACAGAAAAGCTGTCGGATGAAATTGCACGCAAGATCCAGACCGAGATGACCTATCCCGGTCAGGTGAAGATCACGGTGATTCGTGAAACCAGAGCTGTCAGCTATGCGAAATAAACAGCTTATATGATCGTAATGAGATAACAAAAGGGGCCTGCGAGCCCCTTTTGTTATCTCATCATTTTTATCTTATTCTTTCCGTGATGTCTTTCGTTTGCTTTTTTCTACCAGTAACTCTTCATTGCTGCCAATGACGGTTTTCAATTCTGACTGCAGACGCTTGATCTCCATCTCCTGGTTGTGAATGGTGGTGAGCAAGGCATTCAACTCTTCATTGTCTACCGTATCAGGATATTGGGCCCTCACACGGGCGATGAAATCGCTCAGAACGTTCATGTAGTTGTTGAAAGCATCATAAGGAGACATATAGGGGCTGAATTGGCTCTGCCCTGTACCGAAATGCTTGGTCGACATATAGTAGAAGTGGTCGCTCGATTGGAGGTAGATCCAATCCTGCTTGAGACGACGGTCGGTACAGAGACGCACCCTTTCACCCACTTCGTATAGTGACTTGAGGGCACTCTGTTGTAGTTTGTTACCCAGCCAGCCGCTCACATCCCGTTCCTCATCCGACCAGGAGATCGTATTGGGAACGAGCATGGTGCCGACTGCTTCGTGACCATCCATCGCTTCGCCAGGTGTGGTGAACCCAATCCCGCTCTCCATGGCAAAACGGGGTAGTGCCTTGAAAAACTCGAAGATTCCGGTGTGTGCCGGCTGCAGGTTACCCAGTGTCTCGTAGTTCATGAAGAGGTTGATAAACTCTTCTTCGGGTGGGGTGGCCACTATCCAGGAGATGAACTTCTCGGCGGTGAGTGGATATTCATGCCAGCTATAGTTGGAGAAGCGATAGGTAATGTCGTCACTGAAACGACTGTTCTTCAGCAACAGCTTCATCTCCGGACGGGTGGCTGCCTGATAGACATAGTTAGGGCTCTTCCATCCCAACACATGCTTCGCACCTTCAGTGATCATTTTGGTATATCCCATATCGCTGACCATTTCAGCAATCTCATCAGAATAGATCAACTCAGTGTTGCGCACCACTGTGGGCTTCATTCCAAACAGCATTTCAATGCGTTCGGCATGCTGCTGCACCTGGTTACGGAATTCCTCGGGATCAAAGAGACTGGCCAGCGAGTGGGCATACGTCTCGGTAAGAAATTCCACCTGTCCGGTATTTGCCAGATCACGGAAGCCGTCAATCACTTCGGGCGCGAAGATCTCCAGCTGCTCCAGTGCTACACCGGAGATGGAGAAGGCAACCTTGAATTTGCCCTTATACTGGTTCACCAGATCGAGTAACATTCTGTTGGCCGGAACATAGGATCGGGCAGCAATCTGCTGGAGGATATCCTCGTTGGCATAGTCATCGAAGTAGTAATGATCTCTGCCTATATTGAAAAAGCGATACCGTTTCAACCGAAAAGGCTGGTGGATCTGGAAATAAAAGCAAATATTTTTCATATGGATCTGTTTTTGTTTTTTCTACATTAAGTTGTCGTAGATCCTGCGGATCTTCAGGCCGGCATCTTCCCACTTGATATTGTCTACCTCAATCTTGCCCTCTTTTTTAAGATGCTCTGCCATACATGGATAGGTGCAGATGGAGTAGATGGCATCCGCCATCGCATCCACATCCCAGTAGTCGGTTTTGATCACATTGTGCAGGATCTCAGAACATCCGGACTGGTAGGATATGATGCTGGGCACACCACATTGCATGGCTTCCAGCGGTGAGATGCCGAATGGTTCCGATACCGAGGGCATCACGTAGACATCGCTCGATTTGAGCATCTCATAGACTTGCTTGCCCCGGAGAAACCCTGTGAAATGGAACTTGTGAGCAATCCCCCTGTCAGCTACGAGCCGGATCATCTGATCCATCATATCTCCACTGCCGGCCATCACGAAACGGATATGGTCCGTTTTGCGGATCACCTGGGTCGCTGCATCTACAAAAAACTCAGGTCCCTTCTGCATGGTGATTCTGCCCAGAAAGGTGACTACTTTCTCCAACACTCCCGACTGGCGTTCGATGGCCTCTATCTCGGGACTGAGAGGATCCACGGCGTTGTGAACGGTGGTCACCTTCCAGTAAGGTTGGTGATAGTTTTCGATGACAGTTTTGCGCGTCAGTTCGCTCACGCAGATGATGTGATCACAGTTGTCCATTCCATCTTTCTCAATGCCGTACACAATCGGGTTGGGTTTGCCGCGGCTCCGGTCGAACTCGGTCGCATGCACATGAATCACCAGCGGTTTGCCGGTCACACTCTTGGAATGAAGACCAGCTGGGTAGGTGAGCCAGTCGTGAGCATGTATGACATCGAAGGCGTAGGAACGGGCGATCACCCCTGCCACGATAGAGTAGTTGTTGGT
>DURL01000119.1 GCA_012837345.1 Bacteroidales bacterium | reverse complement strand
GCCGGTATATCAATATTCTTCTCCGTTTTCAATTTATCGGCCAAACCATCCACTCTGTCCTGGAACACGTCGCCCAGAGCCACAATCGTTATTCCATTGGCGGCATTCAGGAAGTTCATGGCTGCACCCGAGCCGCGTCCGCCGCAACCGACCACACCTGCTTTCAGCTCTTTACCGTCAGCTGCCAGATCAGGCAGCTCAGGGATATAATAGGTACCCGGCTCTTTCAACGGCGTGATACCATTTTTCTCTTTCCCGCTGCAGGAGGTTAGCAGACCTGCAGATCCTGTACCGATGACACCCATGGCACCGGCCACGGCAGATGTCTTAAGAAATGACCTTCTGGTCAGATTGTTTTCTTTTTTCATTTCTCCGATTGTTTTAGTTTATAGGTTATGTTGAACTGTTTGTTTCTCTATTTCCGCTGTTTATTATTGGCAGAACCGCCGGGTTACCACTCCATCCCTCTTACAACAATGAAGGATCGGGTTCACACACCACACGGAAGCCGATACCCTTGATGTCGGAATACCACCATATGCTCTTGGGTTGCTGTGGATCGGTTCTGAGCCAGTCGTCGTGACGGGTATGACTGCGGGCGGCGCTGCGCACCTCTGCGGCATCGGAGGAGTAGAGTCCTCCACGTACCACCCACTCTTCACCCTCCGTAACCAGTGGATCCTGTGTGACACCGCTTCTTTTTGCATATGCCTGTGGATCATATTTATCGGCACAATACTCCATCACGTTCCCCGGCATATTCTTCAGTCCGAAGGGATTGGGCAGCACAAAGGAGGGTGGTTGCGTACGGCTATGGCTGTTCTTACTGTAAACTACATAAGAACTGATGCTGTCAGTCCTGGGCTTGAAGATATTGCGCAGGAACCCGTAGTCTGAAAACGCCTTCGGACTACCCGGGAAGAAGTAAGCGGTCTCGGTACCGCCACGGGCAGCATACTCCCACTCCGCTTCTGTGGGTAGCCGGTATTTCTTTCCGGTCTTTGCAGAGAGCCACTGGCAGAAGGTTTCAGCAGCATAATGGGTCATGGTGATCGCCGGCCGGTCGCTCTGACCCCATCCCTGATCGGGGAAGCCAAAGGGCGAGGTGGGTCCCGAGATTGCATCTACCCCCATCGCATTCAGGTTGTTCTGGTACACCACCTCAGGGGGTGTGCGTCCTTCACTCATCGTCTCGGCATAAAATGCCCAGTACTGATCCCAGGTGGTCTCTACCTCAGCCATAAAGAAAGGAGTAAGTGACACCATATGTTGTGGAGACTCATCTTCGTTACGGAACGGTTCTTTCTCCGGGCTTCCCATCTTGAAGGTACCCCCCTCTATCGCCCTCATCTGGAAGGATACGGTGGTACCGGGAATCTGCTCACGGTAATCGGTGAAGGCATTCACTGGTGTGGCTTCCTTGAAAAAGAGTGTGCTATCCATATTGTAAGATGCTGACATACCGGGGATACCGGTCATCTGCCCATGGGCGTAATCGGGGTTGTAGTGACCGGCATCGAGGTGGCAGCTTATGCACTGCAGATCAAGCTTCTCAGCGTTCTCCTCGTAATAGAGGTGTGCTGTCACCGCATCGTCTGTCACCCCCTCAGGGAAGAGGTTCTGGTGACATTTCACACAGGATTTGTTGGGGATATATTTCACGGCATGTTCTAACTCCGACTTGCTGTCCCAGTCGAAATCGGTACTGTCCTTGGTGAGGTAGCCCCAGAGGTCGCGCGCTCCCAGTGCCACCTTGGCTGAGTAGTGCTCCCAGGTGTTATCCTTGGGTGGCAGATGGCAGTCCACACAGTTGACCATCACCCCGCTACCGTTGTTGACATGGGTGGAGAGGCGCCAGCTCTCCTCGGCGTGAGGATGCACATGGCACATCATACAGGATTCGTTGGTGGAAAAATAGACCGATGTCTGGTACAATGCAGCTATCATTATCACTCCAATGATGATTCCTAAAGAAAGGAAGAACCCTTTGCGCTGGTGAAATAATTTTTTAGGTTTGTAGTTCCTTCTTGATTTACCGGGCATTATTGTATTTGATATAAAATAGTAAGTTTAGTTTGTATCCACTTAGATATTCAGAATTGCCTATAAAAGTACGAAATAATATGAAATTTGAAAAAGAAATAGTGTAAAACTAACTCTTCAGAAATAAAAATACGTATCGCACATCCCCAGGGTTTCTACCGGTTTCGTTCGAATAATCCCATTCTCCATTGATGGGGATATATGATTAAAAAGAAAACAGACTGTCCGAAAACAAAAAAAGCAACGCTTGTCATTTCATTTCCGGACAGTCTGACTATTTATCAGTCACCGTAAAATGGGTTCTGTTCCAGATTGGGATTACGACGAATTTCATCCTGGTGAATAGGAGCAAAATACATCTTATCCATCCATT
>DURL01000012.1 GCA_012837345.1 Bacteroidales bacterium | reverse complement strand
TACCTGATTGAAAGAGTAGCCTATCCCACCGGCACGGTACAGGTTGAACTAAACAACGGTATTCCCTCCTACACCATCACCGAGGGGGTGGCCTGGGATCATATCCCCCTTACTGTGGAGATGAAGATGCTGGCAGCCCGTTGCGATGCCATCTGCTTCGGCACCCTGGCCCAGCGATCGGAGACCAGTCGCAATACCATCCGGACACTACTCTCCCTCACCCCATCCGATGCCTATCGTATCCTCGACATCAACATCCGACAACATCATTACTCCCGCGAAATCGTTCATTCCTCACTGCAGCTGTGCAATATATGTAAAACAAACGATGAAGAGTTGCAGCTGATCAAATCATTATTCTCCAAAGAGAAGGAGGATGATGACAGCATATGTGAGTGGATGATGAAGCACTACAGCCTGCAACTGATAATACTGACCGCTGGAGAGCGTGAAAGCAGAGTCTATTCCGCAGAAGAAATCTCCCATATTGAAACACCACAAGTGAAGGTTGCCGACACCGTGGGTGCCGGTGATGCCTTTACCGGCACCTTTATCGCATCCTTGCTGGCAGGGAAAACGGTCCCGCAAGCTCACAACGATGCGGTTCAACGTGCAGCCTTCGTCTGTACCCGAGAGGGAGCCTGGGTGTAAGAAGATACACCTGCATGAGCCACGCAAAACAATAAAAGCTGCTTTCCGCAGTTATATATTGGAAAACAACAACAGAACGAAGCACGGTGAAAAGAGAGGTCATCAGCTACGGAGGTGTATCAATTGCACTCATCCTGTTACTCCTTCTCTGCGCGGGATGCAGCACAGGGAGGAACACAGCCGTGACGCGTGCCTATCATGAGCTGACCACCCGCTACAACATTTACCACAACGCCGAACAAGCCTATCACGAGATACTGCAAGAGCAGGCCCGCACCTTCACCGACCGTTACGACAGCCTGCTGCCGCTCTACCCGCAGGAGATTCCGACCGGGAAGCAATTGCCGGGAGGAGCTTTCGATGGAGTGGTTGAGAAGTGCTCGAAGGCGATCTGGGAGCACTCCATCACCACGAAGCCACGACGTGATCCCACAAAGAGGCAAACGACCCAACAGCGGCAATGGTTGCAACAGGAGGAGTTCAACCCCTTCCTGCAGAACGTCTGGATGCTGCTGGGCAAGGCACACCTCCAGAATGGAGACCTCGAAGAGGCACTGGCGGTCTTCTCCCATATCAGCCGCATCTATCGACAGAATGAGGCCATCGTGAACGAGTCAACCATTTGGATGATGCGCTGCTACACTGAGCTGAACCGCCTTTATCAGGCAGAGAAGAGTGCCCGTGTTCTGATGACCCTCTCCCTGCCGGATCACCTGCAACATCTATTTGAGGAGACCTACACCGGCTACCTGTTGCAACGCAGCGACCATCAAGCAGCCATCCCCTGGCTGAAACGTGTCATCACGCACGAAAAAGAGCGGTCACAAAAAAGAAGACTCCACTACCTGCTAGGTCAGCTGCTGCAACTCACCGGAGAGAAAGAAGCAGCCTATCAGGCATTTGGAAGGGTTAAAAGCCTCTCGACACCTTTCGGTCTCAAGCTGCAGGCCACAGTGAGCCAGCTGCCCCTGGCACCACCTGAGCGACAGTCTAAAATAAGAAGATCACTGGATAAGATGAAGACGAATGCAGACAATGATCAACTGCAGCTGATAGAACAAGTGCTGGCGGGAAGGGGTGCAGCAGCTGTTACGGATGGAGTGGCAGGGGCTGGGGAACAGCAACAGTCATTCATCGTCAACGACTCTCTGCTCCGGATCTCCCTAATGCATGACTCTCTTTATCAAGAGGTGTATCATGCTTTCATGGAAGGTGACACGGCGAGGGTGGCAACAACTGCCTCCCTCTTCGCACGACAATTTCCGGAGTCGGCATGGCTTCCTCAGCTGAAGGAGATGCAGATGCTCGCAACGAATGGGTTACCCCCGGGGTCCCCTCCCGGAGCGGCATGGGAGAGTCTCGCCGAAAGCAACCTCCACCGGCAGACTCAAAATGAACCATACTTCCTGGCCGACAGGCAGGGTCCCCACCTCTTCCTGCTGGCTTATGAGAGGTTCTCATGTAACCGGAACGAGCTGCTCTTCGCTACCGCAGCATTCAACTTCTCCAGCTTCAGACTGCGTACCTTCGACCTCTCTTTTCTCTCGTTTGGGACAAGAGAAGCACTTGCTGTCCGCTCTTTCCAAAACTATGATGATGCCCATCGATATGGGGAGATGCTCCTGAACGACAGCCTTTTTGCGACCACTATCCCGGCAGGAGTGATGCCGGTGGTGATCTCACGGGAGAATGTCGAACGACTACAGAGGAGGGGCAGCCTCGACGATTACCGCTCTTTTCAGGAAATCCATATGCCGAGTGAGCCTCTCCGCTACCTGCCGGTGGAAACAGCAGAAGAAAATGAAATCAACCGGGAGGAAAAGGAGAAAAAGATGGTACCTTTGAACCCTGACCGCACCACCTCAGAACAGATGGCAGATGATCCCATACCTGCACCGGTAACCAGTACAGAGCGACTCACGCCCGCCGAACTGCTTGAGAAGCTGGAACAGAACGCCCGTGAGGCAATGAAGCAGTCGCAGGAGCAGAGCGACTCAAAAAGCAGGGAAGAACAGCTGAAAGAGCGGGAGAGACTCCGTGAGGATCGGATCCGGCAACGGGAAAAGGACCTGAAGGAACGTGCCCGCAGAAGAGAGGAACAACTCAGGCAGCGGGAAAAAGAAAGAGAACAAAAAATTCGCAAGAGATGAAGAAAATCGTTTTTGCCACCAACAACCGGCACAAACTGGAGGAGATACGCAAGATCACAGCGGGAACACTGGAGATACTGAGCCTCTCCGATATCGGATGCAATGAGGAGATTGATGAGACAGGCAGCACCCTCGATGAGAACGCAATGATAAAGGCTGCCTACGTGCAGGAGCGATATGGCTATGACTGTTTTGCCGATGATACAGGACTGGAGGTGGAAGCATTGGGAGGAGCACCGGGTGTCTATTCAGCTCGTTATGCCGGGGATGCCTGCCGCGCAGAAGATAATATGCAGAAGCTCCTTTCCGAGATGAAGAACCTGGATAATCGCAAGGCACACTTCCGCACAGTGATCGCGCTCCGCTTAGAGGGTGAGACACACCTCTTCGAAGGGGTGATTCGTGGCGCCATCATCCGGGAGAAGCGGGGCAGTGAAGGCTTCGGCTACGACCCCATATTTGTACCGGAAGGGTACGATCGCACCTTCGCTGAGCTGGGCAGTGAGGTGAAAAACAACATCAGTCACAGGGCCGTTGCAACAACAAAGCTGATGAAGTTCCTGTTGGACCGGTTTCAGACAGCTTAATCTGCCCAATTGATCCCGGTTCTAAAAATAAAAACGTATCTTTGATTGATAACCCAAAAATAATAAGTGAAACTATGTCTACCATTATCCGCACAGGCATCATCGGCTACGGTCTCTCCGGCCGCGTGTTCCACGCCCCTTTTATCGACGTGGTAGAGGGCTATGAGCTGACCAGGATCAGCACCTCCCGTCCCGAAAGCATCACCATGATCGGAGATCGTTACCCGCTCACCACCGTCGTCCCCGACGGTAAGAGTATCATCGATGACCCTGAGATTGATCTGGTGATCGTCACCTCACCCAACACTGACCACTTCCGATGGTCTCGCGAAGCCCTACTGGCCGGTAAGCATGTGGTAGTGGAGAAGCCCTTCACCGTGAATGTGGAGGAGGCTGACGAACTGCTGGAGATCGCCCGGAGACAGAAAAAGATCCTGACGGTCTACCACAACCGGCGCTTCACGAGCGATACACGCACCGTCAAAAAACTGCTCGATAGTGGCTTTCTGGGTGAAATCGTGGACTATGAATCCCATTTCGACCGATACCGCACCGATCCACGCCCCAACGGTGCCTGGCGCGAGCAACCGCTACCCGG
>DURL01000118.1 GCA_012837345.1 Bacteroidales bacterium | reverse complement strand
GTCTGCAGGCGCTCTTTCACCGTGAGGTCGGCAATCTCGGAGAGCTCCAGCAGTGAGCGGGTGGGGCTCTGTATGGTGATCTGCATGATCGGGTCGGAGTCGGCGTCTGCCTTCGAGACGGTGGGTGGATCGGTATCGCGTGGCAGGTAGCGCTGTGCGACAGAGACCTTGTCACGCACGTCATTGGCCGCTGTCTCCATATCGACACTCAGCTCGAACTCGACGGTGATACGGGAGCTGCCCTGACTGCTGCGGCTGACCAGCGAGCGGATACCCGGGATGCCGTTGATATTTTGTTCAAGTGGCTCGGTGATCTGGTTCTCGATCACCTCCGCATTGGCACCCGGATAGGAGACATGCACTGTGATGATGGGGTTGTCCACGCTGGGATACTCCCGAACAGCGAGGCTGGTGTAGCCGATCACGCCGAAGATGATGATGATCATCACCATCACCGTGGCGAGTACCGGTCTTTTTATACTTAATTCGGAAAAGTTCATTTCTTCTATTCTGCGCTGTTTGAAACCATTTGCCCAATTCTAACCGGCATGCCGCTTCTGAGCTGCATCACACCTGTGGTTAAAAGGGTGTCGCCTACTGAGAGGCCGTTGATCACCTCTACGGATGAGGAGGTGCGCATACCGGTGTTGATCTCCACCTCTCTGGCCCTACCGTTATCATAGACATAGACAATGTCACGTCCCATCTCCTTCACACTGGAGATGCTGGGTATTACGATGGCATTTTCTTTCTGTTCGATTTTGATTTCAATTTTTGCCGACTGTCCCGGTTTGATTTTTCCGTCATGGTTGGCATAACGTGCCCGGGCAAACAGGTTCAGTGTCTGTATGTCGAGTCGTGACTCAACGGCGTAGACAGCCGCATTGTACACCTCGAGATCGTTCTCAACCCTGAATGAGATTTCCGTTCCCGGTTTGACGAGATTGACAAAATTCTCAGTCAGCGAAAACTCAATTTTCAATGGCGATATTTTTGTCAGATTGGATACCACCACTGTGGGTGAGGCATAGGCCCCTTCGCTGACCTGTCTCAATCCTATCATCCCACTGAAAGGAGCCCGTAACTCTGTCTGCCGGATGCGCGCCTTCACCAGTTCAATCTCCGCCTTCAGTGTCTCCAGTTGTGTGAAGACCGACTGGTAGGTCTCCTGGCTGATGGCATCCTTATCCAATAGTGTCTGTTGACGAAAGAGACGGTCTTCAGCCAGCGGCAACTGGGCTTCCAGCTTCTTTAATTCTGCCTGCAGGGGGGCGTCATTCACCTTTGCCAGCAGCGTCCCTTTTTCAACGAAAGTACCCTCTTTGAAAAAGATATTGGTGATCTTGCCGGCGGTCTCGAAAGTGAGATCCACCTCCTCATCCGGCAGCAATACACCAGTGATGCGAAACATGTTGTTGAGTGTCTGGGGCTCCAGTACTGTTGCTGCGACCACCAGTTCCGACCGACCTGCTCCACCGGCACCTCTAGCTGGTATGTCAGATAGCTTGTCTGAGTCGAAAAACCTTTTGATGCGGGGGAAGAAAGCCATCCCCAAAATCAACAAAGCGATGGCTGCAAAGAGGATGATCTTTGTTTTTCTGTTCATGCTGTTCTGTAATCTTTTCCTTTAGGATAATGGAATCCGCAGTGATTCATCAGGGTGGTGAACGCACCATACATGTCCCCTGTGTACTACCCGGCGGAGATTTTCCTTCAAAAATACCCATTTCGCAGGGAAATTGGCTCTGGATGAAGCGCATTTTTTGATTTTTTAGTGCTTTATCGACCAATCGGCCAATTTAATCGATGAAACGGTTGAATGGTATGCAGAGAATAACTATTTTTGACACTCCCTAAATAACAAATCCTATTGATCTGACACAAATGAAACATCTAAACAAGTTTTTATTACTGCTGACAATGATGACCACTGTTGCCATGATGGCAGAAGCCCAGGATTGGGCGAACCTGAACCGATTCAGGGAAGACAATGCAAAGCTTGCTGCCCCTCGAACCTGCGACGACCGCGTCGTTTTCATGGGAAACTCGATCACCCAGGGGTGGATCGACAGGGTGCCTGAGTTTTTTGCTGAACGTCACTACATCAATCGCGGCATCGGTGGGCAGACCACCCCACAGATGTTGATCCGCTTCCGTCAGGATGTGATTCACCTGCGTCCCAAGGTGGTGGTGATCCTGGCCGGCATCAACGACATTGCCGGTAACACGGGACCCTCCACCCTTGAGATGATCGAGGATAACCTGCATTCCATGACGGAGCTGGCTCAAGCCAACGGCATCGAGGTGGTGCTCTGCTCAGTATTACCCGCTTACGATTTCCCATGGCGTCCGGGACAGGAGCCTGCAGAGAAGGTGGTGGAGCTGAACAGGAGGATAGAGGCCTACGCCTCCACAAAAGGAGCGGTTTACTGCGACTACTTTACTGCGATGGCGGATGAGCGCAACGGACTGCCCGAGGAGCTTTCGGGGGATGGTGTGCACCCCAATGAGGCAGGTTACGCGATTATGGCTCCTCTGGTGGAGAAGGCTATCGCCCGCGCGTTGCTGATGTGGAAAGAGAAATGAAATGGATCAAAAGGGCCCGTCTGACAGGGCCCTTTTTAGAATAGCTACAGGTTTCAACCATGCCATGGGTGCCACTACTCTATTCCAGAAAATGATAATCATTTGCGTTTCTCATTGCCGGAACAGAATAGTAAGCTGCGAGGTCCCCTTTGATCATTACCAGTCTGTTGATATTGAATGGATTGTCGCAGATGTTCAATGCCTCTTTCATGGATGTGGATGTGAAATTCACGGGTAACATCCGGGTGACATCTGTTTCATCACTGTTGCTGGCCAAGGCAACATTCGTCCTGACTTGGCCGGTGGTATCGGTGACAAAACTGTTGATGCTGGTTTTAAATGCCCCCACAATGTATCCGATTGCCCATACATCCTGTTTACCCTGATGTGCAATAGCCTGTGCCACTGTATAGGGGTCGCTCCTTGAACCCTTGATAACCGGTGGCGGGTCTGTGGTACGTTCTGCAGTGAATGTATCCAATGTCGTAGTAGTCCAGGGCTGAATGTTTGTAAAATCGGTTTCAACCATTACTTCATCGGTGAATAAAGTAGATTGGAAGGTGTATTGAGTCGACGCCGATAACAAACCTGAAGTAAACAGTGAGTCGAGCGATACTTTGTAGGCTTCTGCTCCCTCATTGGTAATAAACCAGAGGTCACTGCCAGTGAGGTCTGTGCCCGGCATAAGAATAGCCTCGGCCAACGTGCAATCATCGTTGATGCAACATGCCACATCGGTTGTAGCTGCTTCAACCGTCAGACTGCCGCTGGTCAGATCAAATGAGCCGGTAGTAGGTACATCCGTGATGATCACCGAGAGATCTTCCAGTTCAAATCCCCGATAGTGCTCCACCTGAAACACAATCCTGGAAAGCTGGTGGGAGAAGCTCATCACCACTTCGCTGTTTGACTGGCTCACATTTGTGACATTGTCGGCATACATCAGGTCGATCGCAGACTGTTTGGATTGAACCGAGAGATCGATCGGGATGGTGAAACCAGAAACAATCTCCCGAAAAGGATAGTACCCGATGAAATCAACCGTTTCACCGGTAAAAGGAAAGAAGATGGTTTCTTTGTCGTTCTTCGCTTTAAATTGGCCGGTTTCCGCATCGTAGATGTATCTCACATTCTGCTCCGGCGCAGATGAATCAAGCGGCGCATTGTTCAACTTCATGTAAACCCCGATGGCATCTCCCTTTTCCCAGGTGGAGCCGGAGAGACGCGTTCTCATGCCTTCAATCTGTGCTGTCAGCCGTATGGCTGTACCCATACCTGTAGGGTTAATCTCTTCTCCTTCACATGCGAAGAGAAGGAACCCCATCATCAAGATAAAGAGTTTCTGTTTCATAATACGCGTGACTTTTTTTTATAATTAAACCAATATAGGTGGTGATACCTATCAGCGCATTATGGTATAAACAGATTCAGACGGAGAGTCGCAAGTTCGTAATTTTATTTCAGATTATCAAGCAGATAGTGAGTAAAAAATTAGGGTGGGGTAGAGGTTTTTTATAATTTATAATCAGTATAAATAACCGTTTCGCAAAGTGTTTTATGGGTGCGGGAATGGAACAATAGGTGGATAAAAAATCAGAATTAATTGATTCTCCCCAGGTTTCGGTATTCCAGGGGGGTGGTGCCCACTTTTTTCTTGAAGAAGGAGAGAAAGTATTCGTAAGAACTGAAGTTGAGTTCAAAAGCAATCTCCTTGATGGTGTGATTACATTCGGTCAGCATCTCCTTCGCTTTTCTCAACTTCAGTTCCTGAAAATATTGTGCAGGCGAATAGCCGGTATACTCTTTGAATACTTTCCTGAAGAGTGAATAGCTGATCCCCAGATTGATGGCGATCTCTTTGATGTCGATATTTTTCTGGATGTTTTCATACATGATCACCTTTGCCCGTTCAATCTTCTGCGCGGATTCTTTCATCTCGAAGCCTTTGTTTTGCGCCAGTGAGAGAATTGTTCCGATAATGTTGAAGACAATGCCTGCCAGGTTCTGTTGTGCAGCAGGTTTATCTTCTTTTGCAATTTTAATGGCTGTTGTGAAGAGATTGACAAGATCTTCGTTTACTCCCACGTCAAGAATCTGGTTGTCACTTGAGACAAAACCCTGGGAGACGATATGATCAATGATCGCTCCTTCAAAACCGAT
>DURL01000117.1 GCA_012837345.1 Bacteroidales bacterium | reverse complement strand
TCGGGGAGGGAATATCGGCCACCACCTTATCGGTTTCCATCTGTACCAGCGGATCGCCTACTTTCACCTTGTCACCCTCCTTCACATACCATTCCAGGATGGTTCCTTCTTCCAGTCCTTCACCCAGATCGGGGAAATTAAAAACATATCTCATAGTGTCTCCGCTTAAAAATGAATGGTTTTCTCTATTTCATAAAAAATCCGGTCAGGGGAGATGATGTAATAGGGTTCTCCCTGTGCCAGGGGTACGATGGTGTCGAAGCCTCCCACCCTGCGCGGGGGGGCTTCAAGGTAAAGAAACGCTTCTTCGTTGGCGATGGCGATCAGTTCAGATCCCACGCTGAACGATTCGTGTGCCTCGGCTACCACGATCATCCGCCCCGTCTTCCGCACGGAGGTGCGGATGGTCTCCCTGTCGATCGGATAGATGGAGCGCAGGTCAATCAGCTCCACCGAGATACCTGCCTCCTCCGCCATCACGATCGCCTTCTGGCATTCGCGGATCATGGCGCCGAAGGCTACCAGCGTGATGTCGCTGCCCTCCTGCACCACCCTGGCCTTGTCGAGGGGTAGCGTGTATTTCTCATCGGGCACCTCCTGCTTGATGGCCCGGTAGATCCGTTTCGGCTCCATGAAGATGATGGGATCATTGCTCTCCAGAGCAGCGATCATCAACCCCTTGGCATCATGCGGGGTGGAGGGAATCACCACCTTCAATCCCGGGATATGGGCGAAGAGGGCCTCCGGGCTGTCGGAGTGATGCTCCAGCGCATTGACACCTCCACCGTAAGGGAAGCGGATTACCATGGGTGCCTTGTATTTGCCCCGGGAACGGTTCTGGATGCGAGCCACATTCGACAGGATCTGATTGAAGGCAGGGAAGGTGAATCCTTCAAATTGCAACTCCACTACCGGACGAAGTCCCGAGACTGCCATCCCCAGGGCAGTACCCACGATTCCCGACTCAGCCAGGGGTGAGTCGAACACCCTTTCTGTTCCATATTTCTTCTGTAGTCCTTCAGTGACACGGAAGACACCTCCCTCCACTCCTACGTCTTCACCGTAAACCACAATATGCTCATCCTCCTTCAGTTTGATCTCCAGCGCATTGTTGATCGCCTTCACCATGGTCATCACGCTCATCCTCTCTTCTCCTTCCAGCTTAAGAATTGTTCATACTCGCTCTTCTGTCTCCTCAGTTCATCCGGCATGTCACTGTAGATATGTGTGAACACATCTTCAAGTGGATAAGATTTCTCATTCTCCGCCTCTGTGAACTCCCGGTCGATCTCTGCTTTGTACTGTTCCCGAAGCTGCTCCTCATCAATGGACCAGATCCCTGCATCCTGCATGTATCGCTTCAGTCGGATCAGCGGGTCACTCTTACCCCACAACTGCTCTTCCTCCTTCTTGCGATACTTGGAGGGATCATCGGAGGTAGTGTGAGCCCCCAGACGATAGGTGAGCGCCTCTATCAGTATCGGTCCCCTGCCCGACCGCGCATGCTCGGCGGCAGTCTTGTAAGCGAGATACATCGCGAAGAAATCATTGCCATCCACCTTGATACCGGGGATACCGAATGCAACCGACTTGACCGCGAGGTTGATCGAGTTGGTTTGCTTCTGTACCGGTACAGAGATGGCATACTGGTTGTTCTGGATGGTGAAGATCACCGGCACCTGCCATACGCCGGCGAAGTTGAGCGCTTCACTGAAGTCGCCCTCTGAGGTACCGCCGTCGCCGATAAAGGTGAAGACCGTCTCATCCTTCCTCCGGTATTTCACCGAGTAGCCCACGCCGGTGGCGTGTTGAAGCTGTGTGCCAATAGAGATGGCTATGGGAAGCGTGTGATGGGCATTCTGGAAGCTGCCGCCCCACTCGTTGCCAAGGTAGAAAAGAAACATCTCCTTCATGGTCACCCCTTTTGAGAGAAGGGTTCCCATTTCGCGAAAAGCGGGTACGAGCCAGTCCTCATGCCGGATGTTCATCCCCGCGGCTATGTGAATCGCCTCCTGGCCCAGGTTGGGTGTAAAGGTATACATCCTTCCCTGGCGCTGGTAGGAGACTGCCATCTCATCGGCAGTCCTTTCGTATAACATCTGTCGGTAGGCATCAATTATGGTCGCATCATCCAGCTCCGGCATCAAATCCTTTCGGATCAGCTTGCCCTCCCGGTCTATGATCTGCAGTATTTTATCATCCAGTGGATTGAAGTCACGGAAAATCGCAGGTAAATCGTCTTGGGTCATTTATCTGTCTATTTAGAACCAGTTCAAATAATTCTTTGCACTGAATATAACAGTCACCCTGACAAATAGTTTATCTCAATGTGTATAAACCTTGACAAAAAAAAATAATTAACTGATTACCTTTTATCTAGAGTCAGACACCTGTGGATAAAAAGAAAACAGGTGCGTAATATCATGTTCATGTAGAGTGGGAGTCGACAGTATCCCAACGTCCCAGGCAAAGACTGATGTAGTCAGTCTCTGGGATGTAAGCGATAAGAGATGTAAAGTCACATGAAAAATGCAACGGCTGGTTTTGGTAAATCAGTACGCAGATACTTCAATCGGTTGGTGGCACAGCACCTCTCTGTAATATTCTTCTTTCAGCTGTTGCATCGTTTCTCTAACGGAGATGATTGCTTTTGCCTTATAGGCGTTGGTGCCGGCAAAAGAGAACCCATGAGTAAAGTCTCCTTGTGCTGCGTTAAACAGTGCTTCGGAGATGCAGAACTGAACTTTCTTGTAGTCGCATGTCTTCAGACACTTCCAGGGACACCGCACCGGCTTCTGTGCACCTTGCTGAATCTCCCGTACAAAATCATTGACGATCACCCTGCCGGGAAGGCCGACCGGGCTATCAATCAATACAATATCGTCCTTCTTACAGTCGATATAATTCTGCTTGAATTTTACAGAGACATCACACTCAGTGGTGGTTACAAACCGGGTACCCATCTTCACGGCTTTGGCACCCGTTTGCAATATATTGTACATATCACCACCGGTATAGATACCACCAGCTGCAATCACAGGGATCTCCCTGCCTGTTGCCTGTTGGAAATGATCCATCTCCGCGACAGTCTCTTTCACAATCGTGTAGAGTGATTGCCGGCTCTCCTTGAGCTCCTCCTTGCCAAACCCGAGATGACCTCCAGCCAGGGGACCCTCTACCACCACGGCATCGGGAATCCGGTTATACTTCTCCAGCCAGTGCCTGAAAATTAATTTTGCGGCTCTGGAGGAGGAGACCTTCGGTACGATCTTCGTTGTGGTATCGTCCTGGTTGATGCTTTCCAGGAATGCAGGTATCTTAAGGGGTAATCCGGCACCAATAAAAACAACATCGATTTTTTCTTCAAGAGCCACTGTCAGCAGTTCATCGAAATCGGAGACAGCCATCATGATATTCGCACCGATGATACCCTCTGTTTTCAGACGCGCTTTCCGTATCTCTTTTCGCAATGCGATCCTGTTCGATTCCCGAAAATTTTTCCTGTAACCGGGCTCTGACATCCCAATTCCGACAGCAGAAATCACACCGATACCACCCTCATTTGCTACTGCGGCAGCCAGTCCCGACATTGAGACACAGACGCCCATTCCTCCCTGTATGATTGGCAGCTTTGCTGTCAGATCACCTATTCTAAATTCATCCATTTTTTATTGTTTGATAATATGAAACGAGCATGACAACTATTCTCACACAAGAACATGATTAAAGCGAGTTCCATATGATACCTTTGAAAATCAATAGTTTTAATCATATGAAACATGCTTGCACAATAGTGCATGTAAGCAAACAGCGATAACTCAACAATAAAATTATGGATGATAGAGCGGACGACAAAAAAATGGGGGTGCCCGGTAAGAAAATAGGGATGGAGAAATAAATTAGGGGTGAGAAATGGGAATAGAGTGGCCAAACAACTATAGCAGGAGCTTCTTGAATTCCGTGATATACATATGTGAAACCTGAACGGGGAAATCCAGATTTTCAATATACAGGGTATATCCCTGGGAATTCCCCTGCACCTCAGTGATGCGACGTATATTCACAATGAAACTTCTGTGACATCTGAAGAGAAAACCACAATCGTGTGTAGTGGTTTCAGCTTTGTTTAAAGTGCTTCTGATGATATGTCTTCGCGGCGTTCCCTCTCTCTCGTAATAGATCTCAACATAGTTATCTGCTGATTTTATCACCGCAATTGATTCCGGATTCAGTGTGATCTCATCGTTCTTGTATTCCGACTCGAAATGAATCAGTTTTAGGTTCTGCTCTCTTTTTTCGATTAGCTTTTTGTGCAACAACTGTGCCGATTTCAGATTGGAGCGCAGCATCAGGTTATAGTTGATGATGATCAACAGCGCCACCGGAACAGATCCAATCAATATGATTTTCAACACATCTGTGAATACAATGCCAATGGGTCCCACTATTTTTGAATAAACCAACAGAGCACAACTTGAAATTGAGAGTAACATCCACAAATTCCAGCCGATCTCCCGCTTTATATTCCACCGGCTGCTGTTGAAAAAACGGGGGAACATACTTGGCAAAACAATCAGATTCAAGGTTAGTATAACAAAGAGAGAGGCTGCGATCCCAAAGACCAGATATAGGATTTCTCTTGTTGAAAAAGTGTTGATGCCAATTGGCTGAAAGAGAGACAAGAATGCAAATATTCCTATACTCAGAAACAGAACGATCCTGGCATTGTGTTTCAGATCATCATTAAGCGGATAAGGCTTGTTCAAAAAACGAAACACTCTATTCATTGTTGCATATTTCTAAACAACAAATGTACAAATAATAATTGAAGCATCAGGAAGGTATCACAACTCATTAGAGCCTTTGTCTGATCTATTCCCCGTATAGAATATCAATTGTTCACAAATTAAAGCCATTTCACAACAAATTTCATTATTTTTGCACCCACAACAGATAAAATAGTGATCTTTGTTTCTTTATTGGGAAAATACAATTCAACAACTTCTAAAGATATCAATCCAAATGTTTAAGATTCAAACGTTAAACGCAATCGACCCTGAAGGTTTATCAATCTTCCATTTGGGCAATTACGAGATTGCCAGCGAACTCCCCAATCCTGATGCAATTGTTTTGCGCAGTTTTAAAATGCACAACATGGAACTACCCTCCTCACTGAAAGCCGTAGCAAGAGCGGGTGCCGGTGTCAACAACATTCCAATTGAAAAATGCACAGATAACGGGATCGTGGTGTTCAACACTCCGGGAGCAAATGCAAACGGTGTAAAAGAGATGGTGATTGCCGGATTGATGCTTTCTTCGCGCGACATCATCGATGGTGCAGTATGGGCTAAAACACTGGTCGGCAAGGGAGACGAAATACCGGCACTCGTAGAGAAAGGTAAAAAGGAGTTTGCCGGACAGGAGATCAAAGGCAAAACACTCGCCGTGATTGGCCTTGGCGCAATCGGCGTGTTGGTGGCCAACGCCGCCAAGTCTTTGGGGATGAACGTGATTGGCTACGATCCCTACATCTCTGTGCCGCAAGCGCTGAAATTGAGCAACGAGGTGAACTGGGTGCAAGGGATTGAGGTACTGTTGTCGCAAGCCGATTATGTGACGCTCAACATCCCGCTAACACCCGAGACCGAGGGGTACCTCAACAAAGACAAACTCAAGATGATGAAAAACAACGTGCGGATATTGAATTTCGCGCGTGGTGGCCTGGTCAATCTGAAGGATCTGAAAGAAGCAATTACATCGGGAAAAGTAGCCCGCTACATCACCGACTTCCCCGACAAAGAGGTATTTGAGATGGAGAAGGTGATTGCTATCCCACACCTGGCCGCTTCCACCAAAGAGTCGGAAACCAATTGCGCCGTAATGGCAGTAAATCAGGTCAAGGATTTTCTGGAAAACGGCAACATCACCAACTCGGTAAATTTCCCGGCTGCCGCAATGGAACGGCACGACGGTTGCCGCATCACCATTGCAAACAAGAATATACCGAACATGGTCAGCCAGATTTCCAGCATCCTGGCTTCCGAACACATCAACATCGACAGCATGTTGAACCGCAAATACAATGGCATTGCCTACAACATCATTGATGTCACCCAAAAGACAGTCGACGCGTCGATCAGCGATAAGCTGAAAGCGATCGACGGAGTCTGCATGGTACGGATCCTGCCGGCAATCTGAGCGAACCAAAACGGTGATGCCACTTCACATCACTGATTCCGGTGCATCAATAGCTTCATAAGGCCGTCTCATGTGATATGATGAGACGGCCTCTTTTTCTGTTTTGAATTTACTTATTGTGTAACCCTATTACACCACGAGACAGGAATTATTCCGTCCTTCCGGTATATTCATCAACACCAGATTTGCTTAATGG
>DURL01000116.1 GCA_012837345.1 Bacteroidales bacterium | reverse complement strand
TGAACATATAACAAGAGCATATAATACAATCTTTAAAATTTTGTCATTACTAGAAATGGAATAAAAAATAAATATTACAATAGGAATAGTTATGATACCGAAAAACGATCGAAGAACACTACTTGACTGATTGTATGATAAATTAAAAACCAATGATATTGTAAAGACAATAGATAAAGTAAATATCAAATTAAATAATTTTAATATTGATTTATTTGAGAAATTCGAATACAATGAATAGAAAAATAATAACAAAAGACAAAAGGTTCCAATATTTTTGGTCAATATATTTATTCCAAAACTTAGTTGTAAAAAGGGCGAGAAATATGAAAATGTTATATAAATAACAATTAAAGTTGATATTATTCTATTTGATTTACTCATTGATCAATCTTATAAACAAATTATTTAGTCGAGCCTTAAAAAGCCCATTTTACTCTGGTTTGTAAAATTATACCGCCCCTGATTGGGTCAAGTTGCCTGTTCAGGAATAAAAATATCTTTTCCAAGAAGAGCCAAAAAGATGACTTCCACTTGTTCATCATCCTTTTGAAGTTGAATCCGGCGGCTGCGAGCATCACATTGATCTCATCTCCGACAATTCCCTTGTAGTAATTGCGGGAGAGACGGTGATCTTCTTTCAGGTGACCGATTACCGGCTCAATACCTGCCCGCTTGCGGAAGTACTTTCTCTCTTTATTCTTTCGATACGTACTCAAAGCTTTTGAAAAGGATTTGGGGATGTGGATGAGCGTATCCCTGACTTTACTTCTTCCCCGGTACCCCCTGTCGCAGATACCGTTTCGGGGTTTTCTCTCTGTCAACTTCTCTACTTGCTCAATAGCCTTGTCCAATGTGTGCCCGTCAAATTCATTTCTAAAACTCAGTGCACCTACAATTACACCGGTACCGGTTCGTGTGATGGATACCTTGTTTCCAAACTCGTACTGTTTATGCTCTTTTCCCTTACTGATGCATTGCACATCCACCTCGTGCAGGGAATAAACCTTGTTCTTGTCTTTCTTCTTCTGGGCTAACACCCGCTTGTACAACTCCAATTCATCCTGGTAAACATCAACCCTGGTGCCCAGCTTTCTTTCCACGTCGCGAACCAGTCGCCCGGCTATGGTGCGCACTTTCTTATCGGCTTTCCTGGCTTAACCCTTGTTTCGTGGGTGATTGCGGAAGCGTTGATCGTAGGAAAGATCTTTTAGGATTCGCCTGTAACTTTGGCGCAACTCCAAACCATTCCTATCGGCTATCTTCCAGCACCTTTTGATAATCTTCTTTGCCAGTTTATCATCCGTGGGAAAGGTGATGTTTTTCTCCTCCGGCAGTGGTGTCGATGTAAATGTCCTTATCGTTCGAATCTTTACCATTGATGCGAATGCTCTCCCTTAAGATCAGCTCAACACCCTCTTTGCCGATGCGATGACGAAAATGAACCAACTCGGACGCTTCACATGGTACACGAGGTTGAAACTCCTGTTCCCCACAAAAGTATTGGTAATAATTGTTCTCACTCCATTGTTCCACCACGCTTTCATCGGAGAGATCGCGAATATGCTTCAGGATCAATAACCCCACCATCAGGCGAACAGGTTTCGCCGGACGTCCGTTATCGGGACAATACAAGGGTAAGAACTCTCTTTCAAATATCTCCCAATCAATCTTATTGGCCAAAATGAATAGCGGGTGCTTATGATTCAATGTGCTTTCCAGTGAAAAAAACAATTAGTGTCGTCATTGAAGTATACCGGACCTGAATATGGCGGTATCACCTGGACCTCAGCATTTGACAACATGACCTACAGCGACGGATTGATACCCGAAGGTGTGATGCCCGGCGGCACTGCCATCAAGCAGGCCGATGGCACCACCTACAACGTGGCCGAAGGGGGTGAGACCTACCAGTCTCTCTACGACAAAGGCAAGGTGGAACCGGTCCACGCATCGGCATGGCACTACTTCACCAACAGTTGGGGACAGGGTGTGATCAACGACAGCTGGGTCTCTGATCTGAACTACATCGCCCTACGCGAGGTGAGCCTCAGCTACCAGGTGCCGCAACAAGTTGCGCGACGCATGGGTGCGACCCATCTGAACCTCACTCTCACCGGCCGCAATCTGGGCTACCTCTTGAACAACATGCCCAACGGCGAGAACCCGGAATCGGTACGTGGCACCTCAGTATCTGAGTTCCGCGTCCGTACCTTCTCACCCTTCACCGCGAATTACATGTTATCCGTGAACATCGGTTTTTAATGGTTGAACATACAAGAAAAAAAAGCAATGAAAAAAATAACATATACCACGACACTTTTACTGAGTGGATTGCTACTACTGATGACCGGCTGTCGCGACGATATGGCGAAACTCAACTCCAACCCGTCGCAGGTGACAGACGCCAACATCTCTTATCTCTTTGCACAGTCAGTGATCAACTTTGAGCCGGCAGGCTACCTGCTCTGGTTCTACAACGCACCCATGACCACCCGCTGGGGACAGATGGCTGTACCTACCGGCGGATTCACCTCCACCTACACGCAGACCACCGCTACCGGCGACCAGGGAGCGCAGTACATCAACGTGCTGAAGTATGCCCGTGACATTGAACAGGTTCGCTCCACCATGCCGGAAGAAGATGCAGCCAAGTATGCCAATATCGCTGCCTGTGTCGATGTGCTGACGGTCTACCTGGGCCTCTTCGACAGTGACATGTATGGCGACCGTCCCTTCACCGAGGCGGCGATGGCGCGCTACGGCGGCACGCTGACACCGAAGTATGACAAGATCGCCGACCTTTACGATCTCTGGCTGCAGATGCTGGCTGACGCCACCACCACACTCACCACGGCCACTGACCAAACCTTCCCCACCAACCAGGATGTGGTCTATCGGGGTGATGCCTCCAAGTGGGCCCGCCTGGCCAACTCGCTAAAGCTGAAGATTGCCGTTCGCTTACTGGCACAGGACAAGACACGTGCTCTCTCCATCGCCACAGAGGCCGCTTCTAATGGTGCCGGCCTGATTGATGGTCCCGACCATGATTTCCTCTTCAACAAGGCCTCCTCTATCACCAAGGATGACGGAGACAAGGTGTACCACTGGAACAATGGATTCATGGAGTCCACCGCCTCCAGTCGTCGCGTGATGGATTTCATGCTACGCAACAAGGACCCACGGGTTCGTTTCTTCTACCGCAAGAACGCATGGAATGCCACCATCGTACAGGGTTTCTTCGATCAGGGAAAAGAGATCCCGCACTATATCCTGGAGAACGTGAACTATACCGAGAGTGGCGGCAAGAAAACGTTTGTTTCCTGGAAGGGGATGGGTGAACCCTGGGTTCGCTACTATGGTCTGCCGGTGGAGATGGATGCCGCACAAAACATCACCGAGTATGGCGATTACTTCGATTATACCAACCGCTCGAAGCTGAAGATCGGTGATGCCGAGAAGACCTTCACTCCTTTCTCCGGCTACAACCAGGAGATGATCATCGGGCGTTATGACTTCACAGTGCCCACACTGCCGGGAGGACCGGTGATCCAGGACCTGGACGACAAACCCTGGCACGGCATGTACCTATCCACTTCCGAGGTGAACCTCTACCTGGCCGAGTTCAAGCTTTTGGGTGCCGCACTGCCGGGGACCGCACAACAGTACTTCAACAAGGCGATACGCGCCTCAGTGGAGGAGTATGATCGTCTGGCATCGCTCAATGAGATCCCTTATTATGGGAATACCTACGGTTACGACGAACATGAAGCGGTGATCGACCTGAAAGCCGGGGAGATCGAAGCGATGATGGCCAGTCCTGAATACCAGCTCACCGGCGACGCCGCACTCGATCTGGAAAAGGTCTACGTACAGCAGCTGCTGCACTTCACCCTCTACCCCAACGAGCAGTTTGTCACGGTACGTCGCTCCGGTGTCCCAAAAGAGAACTCCACATTGATCGAGTGGGAGAACTTCGCACCCACAGTGCCCAACAACGCCATTCCGCGTCGTTTTGAGGTAGGTGCTCCTTCACCCACCGACCTGATGTACCAAATCCTGGTCGACGCCTACAGCTCACAGGGCTTCACCCCCGGCACCGGTCAGGACGGCACCCTGCTCAACTCCGAGAGAGTATGGCAGGACATCAATGCCCCGCAGTTCGGACAGGGACCAAAGTAACAACCCACGCTATTAAAGCGGACCTATAAATTTTCAGCCGCCTCAATAAAAAATTGAGGCGGCTATTTTTTATCCGCACAAAACCATATCTTTGTTTTTCTTAGCAACGAAAGTTTGAATATTCTCACTGAGGCCCTGAGGGTTCAAGCAGACCTCAGCTGTCATTTCACTACAGTCAGATACCAATATGAAACAGCGATATGCTCTACTGATCCTTTTACTGTCAATCCATGTCCTCACAGGTTACGGGAACAATAGCAGAGCCTCACAGAAGGTTTATGAGGAAAGAGACTCCACAGTGAGCAGCAGGGTGAATGACCTTATCGGCATCCCTGATGAAATCGCCGCCCTAATCTACTCTAAGACAAAAGATTTCCCGAAACAGACACAACTCGCCATCGCCATGGTCAATGGCGATCAGGTTTCATATTACGGTACCGTCAATGATCAGGGCACCCTCATAGCAACAGACAACCGCGACAGGATTTTTGAGATCGGCTCCATCACCAAACTGTTCACCTCTGTACTGCTTTCCTCACTGGCAGCAGAAGGAAAAATCGATCCGGAGGAGGATATCAATCACTATTATCCGTTTCCTTTCCACGGTGAGAGATCAATCACCTTTGCCAGCCTGGCAAGTCACACCTCGGGACTCCCCCGTCTGCCAGCCAACCTGGTCCTCACCGATCTCACCAATCCCTACAAGCATTATGGAAAAGAGGAGCTGGAAGCCTATCTGCAGGAGATGCTGACCTTTGATCAGGAGGCAGGTGTGAAATACAGCTACTCCAACCTGGGAGCAGGACTGCTGGGACACACCCTCTCCCTGTCGCAGCAAACCGGTTTTGACCTGCTGCTGCAGCAACGGGTGTTCGAACCGTACGGGATGAATAGCAGCTATGTCGGTACAGTGGAGAACGATGAAAGACTTGTTGCGGGTCGTGATATGACGGGTGAGATAACACCCAACTGGGACTTTGACGTGCTGGCCGGAGCCGGTGCGGTACGTTCCAGCGTCACCGACCTGGCCCGGTTCGCCATCGCACAGTTCAACTCCTCCGACAAGGTGCTCGCACTAACCCGTATCCCCCGCTTTAAGGTTGATGAACATATGCAGATGGGGCTGGGATGGCACATCCTGACAGATGAGATGGGAAAGCGGCTTTACTGGCACAACGGCGGCACCGGCGGCTACTCCTCCTCCTTCATGCTCCAGCCGGAGCAGAAAAGAGCGGTGATCATCCTTTCAAATGTCTCCGCCTTTCATCCGGAAACGGGAACCATCGAACAGCTCTGTTTTGAACTGATACGTAATCTCAATCAGCCAAGGAAAGGGGAACAGCCATGAAACAATACGACGTTATCATCATCGGTGGCGGACCGGCAGGCTCCATGGCCGGTATCACCCTTCAGAAGAAAGGTTACAAGACCTGTATCATCGACAAATCAGCCTTTCCACGGGAGAAGTTATGCGGTGGTCTGCTGACTCTCAAGACCATGGAGCTGTTACGGAGAGAGTGTCCCGCCATTGATGCCGATCACTTCATCGTAAAAAAAACAAACCTTGTTCACTTTTACCTGGAAAGCGAGCAGGTGGCCACTTTTCAGCTGAAAGAATCCTGTTATCTGACCGAACGCACGCTTTTCGACCACACCCTTATCGGAGAGTACCGACGTAACGGGGGAGAGGTAATAGAGAACAGAAGAGTGAAGCCGGCAGATATCCATTTCACCTCCCAGACCCTTCAGACCGGAACAGAAATCATGGGGTATCGCTACCTGGTGGGTGCAGATGGATGTAACAGTGTGCTGTTGAAGAGGAGTGGCACGAATAACCACAACTACTACTGCATCGAGGGAACTGTTCCCCATGATCCGGAGAGGGGGGATGAGATGAAGATTTTCTTCGGCGTTACAGGGCATGGTTACGGCTGGCAGTTCCCAAAAGAGGGATATGACTGCCTTGGTGTGGGAGGAGCAAACTCTGACAAGAGTATACTAGAACAAGCCGGCTCTTTCTTCAGTCAGCTTGGTGTAGAACCTGACAACCGGAAAGGGGCACCCATCCCCTCGGGACGGCACCCTGACCTGTCGCATTTGCCCGGCAACACGCTTCTTGTGGGGGATGCCGGTGGTTATACAGATCCCATCACCGGTGAGGGAATTTATCTTGCGTTGTTGACAGGGTTACTTGCCGGTGAGGCTATCGATGTCGCAATCAGAAAAGGAAGCAAAAGCGCAGCTTTCCATTACGCAGAGCGGGTAAGACCATTGCAGAAAAACATTGCTGCCGCATTGCGACTGCATAAGATCCTTTACCGGCCTTTCATCCTGAGGTGGTTCATGCAACACCTCAGGAACCGTCCCTCCTTCGGCCTGTTCTATCTGGAAAAGGTGATCGCCACGAATGAGTATGATTACCGCAATTTTATCCGGGCTTATTTCCTGAAACACAGGAAAGTGAAGGCAGGATAATGGATGTTGTTTCCTGTTACCCCTACAGGAAACCGTTCTACTGTTTGAGTGCAGCCTTGGAGAAAATGTAATCCGGTATCTCCTGGTTAAACCGGATATCGGTGATCCGGAACTCGGTACCCTCACTCCCC
>DURL01000115.1 GCA_012837345.1 Bacteroidales bacterium | reverse complement strand
GATCCGGGCGTTCGTCGTTCTTGGGGGGGGTATAAAAGATCGGGGGAATCCGTAAGCTATCAGCACAGATGTTAAAATAATGATTTCAAATGTCATATTGTTGTAGAGTTACCTTGTATTGCGTAATTTTACCTGTGAAAAGGAGGTGTTTATTTCATGAAGGTGAAGCATAACATAAAGCGAATTGAATACCTGTTGTCGTTGTACAAGATGACAACCGGGGAGTTGTTGCTTCAAATAAACATGGGCCTGAAAAAACAGATACAGGCGAATGACCTTTTCGGCGAGGAGATCGAAATAAATCACCTGAAACGAATAGACAAGATCTTCAACAAGGGACTTCACTATTACCTGGATGAGAATGTACCGGTGAGATCTGATGAGGCAAGCATTTTTTTCAGAAAAGAGCGTTTTATTTCTGATCTTAACCTGGAGGCCAGGAAGGTTGTCAATAGGTTCGAGGAACTGAAAATATCGTTGGAAGCGATTTCAAAACTCGTCGACATCAGGCGGGAACGATTGTTGCCTATCTTCTCGACCAGGGATGATCCGGAAGATGTGGCACATGCGCTATCGAAACAGTTGTATCCTGCCTTTGAACCCAACAAAAGGAATTTTCTGAAAGCACTGATTGAGCGTTTCGCAGAATACAATATCCTTGTGTTCGAGTTCATAGAAACATGGAATAAGAAAGTGACCGCCAACATCGATGGTTTCTTTCTTCATCCCAACGTGATCGTTCTGAAAAGAGAGCAAAACGCATTCAGCAGGGAGATATTTACGCTGATTCACGAGCTGGGTCATTACCTGTTGAATATCGAAGAGGTTGAGCAGATTGATGTGCTCAACATGGCCAGAAGGGAGTTATCGGCGGTTGAAAGATGGTGCAATGATTTTGCTTTCTGTTTCCTGGCTGGCGAACGTTTAAAAGAAATAGCCGGAATGGGTATAGTGGATGATAACAACGACTACTTTTTCGATCGTGTAAGTCGGTTATCAGGAGACACTCACCTGAGCAAACTGGCTATTTACACCCGGCTGTTATTCAACGGGCAGATATCCCAGGCAAATTACAACCTGGTGAGAATCGGCTTGGAAGAAAATTTTCGATTAAAGAAGGAGGAAAAAGCGAGACAAAAAGAGATCGACAAGATGCTGGGGGTGAAAAGCAAAGGATCTGCCCCCAAACCCATCAATTCTCCCTTGCTCATCTCAACGGTTCAGATTGCTTATTACGAGGGTGTCCTAAATGAATCTGATGTGTGTAAGACACTTAATATAAGTCCTGAAAAACTAGAATTGTTCATTCAATGAAAGTTGTACTTGATACCAGCTCATTATTGTCGTTGGTACGCTATTACATGCCATTTGACAATGAAAAGGTGTTATTCGATTTCATTAAATCGAGATTGCAAGTTGGGGATCTGATCCTGATCGATAAAGTGTTGGATGAATGCAAGTATATTTCCAGGAATATAGTATTGAAGAAATTGGTTTTTCTTGAAGATAAACAGTTCTTAAGATCGTCAGGTATTCCTTTCAAAACAGAGAGTCTTCTAGCTCCCTCTCCGGTAAGATTTTTACGAATGGTTGACAATCAATTTGCGATATCCGCGAAGAAAGCGATTTTGTCGGATGCTCAGTATGAGGCACAAAAGAACAGATATCTTCAAAGTGCCGATCTCAAACAGATCATTCTCTGCTTAAATCTAATGGAGAATCATGAAAATGTAGTCCTGGTGACAGAAGAGTCTCGTGCCAGTAACGACTCAAAGCTTTTCAAAAAAATACCGTTGATATGTGATATCTTGCGCATACAATCAATGGCATTACCGGCCTTACTGTCAAGAATCAGTGAGATTGAGATAAAATGCTGCAAAAGGGGAGAAACTTAAGAAGGAAAACTGTCATGCGGGTAGTCTCAGGGTTCAGGGTTCAGTTTTCGGGTTTGAACATCGAACATCAAACCTACTAACGTAATAACTTACCAACTTACCAACGTATTAACGTCAGGAGAGATCCGGGCGTTCGTCGTTATTGGGGGTTAAAAAAGAACGTGAGCGGAGCAACGGGTGCTGCGATTTTGGAATCTGAATCAGATTATGTAATTTTATGCGGGGATAGCTACAGATAATGTCGGCCAAATCGTACCGTTACGAGCGACGCAGCAGTACGATTACACCGACGTTATCACCCCGGGCATCTTGATGCGAATATTTCCAACTAAACAACAGTGAGCATATGATTTACATGGTACCGACAAAGAGAGGGGTGGGGGTTCAGATATGGGGAACATACGATGACCTCGATTTCTTCCGAGGGGGCCCGACTGAAAAGACCGACCGGCCACTTTTCAATGGAAGATCTGCAATACCTGGGAACTCAGATCTCATGGGTACACTTCCTCTCTACACTCGCCGGCTTGAAGTATGCGATGAACTACCAGGGAATGAGTAAGATGGATGTGGCGTTGATCCTGCAGCTTGAATATTGGCTGGAGAAGGCGATGCGGAGCTATGACCCGAAAGGCGCGAAGCAGCTGGTGGATTACATCAATGGCGGTTTGTATGGCGGCAATGATTTTATCTACCATTACATGCGGAGTACAAACGCTGACTTTATCATGTTGGGTGGTGGTAAACGTGCCTTTAGAAAATTGCCCGAGCTGCTGAAAAAAGGTGTCGTGGGTAATGATGAATACCACGATTACAAGGATGTATTGATGAAAGAGGCGAAACGACTGAACTGTACGATTGATAACCTGGAAATCATGGACGATCATGTGAATTATGAAATGCCATGGTGATGAATAGCTGTAAGCGATAAGCTGATAGCGGTAAGCTATATGCCAATCGCCACCTCCCACCCTCCGATGACGCTTAACCATGGCTCGGGTGTGCCCACAGGCAGCCAGGCTACTGTGGCTTTTAGCATCTCTTCGGCGGAGGATAGGCCAAAAGGCTTTAAGATCCCGAACCAGATAAATATGATCCCGAATGAGATTCTTATTGCAGGGGTACTCCATTGACTCATCCATCGGACAATACGCAGGTGTTTATCTGAAGACTTCCCCCGCATTGAGGAGCACCTTTATCCTGATGAAATAAACGATAACATGGATGCGTGGACCGAACTGCTACCTGGTAGACTGATCTTGGAGAGAAACTCCTAAAAACCCAAATCGACCCTGAATGTTTCTCAGGTTTTTGAAAGTCCACTTTCATAAACCAAGAAATCATAAAATCAAATACTGGCATCACCGAATACTTACACTGATTACAAATTCCACAAATAGCCGATTAAAATATCCATAAGTAACAGATTAAAGTTTCCATAAACGACCGAATAAAATATCTATAAATAGCCGAATTAATTATTTTTTTGTACTTTTGGGGTGGGATACGATACGTTTCACCGTTGATCATAAAGATGGTTTCGGTCAATTCATTCTCACCGGCTCTGCCATTCCTGCTGATCGTTCAAAAATACACCATAGCGGGACAGGACGCTTCTCGTGGCTCAGAATGCGACCTATGTCGCTCTTTGAGTCCGGTGAATCGACAGGAGAGGTTAGTTTGGGAAATCTATTCGCCTCTCCTGACCAGATTGAGGGAGAGAACCATCTTAACATCGATGATATTGCATTCTTGATTTGTCGGGGAGGTTGGCCTCAAGCGGTGAAGATGCGAAAAG
>DURL01000114.1 GCA_012837345.1 Bacteroidales bacterium | reverse complement strand
GAACAGGTTCTAATTAAGAATGATTCGTAAATAGTAAACATTCAAAATTATAAAAACCTTTTGTCGTTTCCAAATTTATAGGGGAAAATAATTAGGCAATCCTCACGTTAACTAATTTGCGAATTTGCTAATGTGATAATTCGCTAATCCTCAAATCCTCAAATCCTCAAATCAGCTAATGAACTCATCAACTCATCAACTCATCCGCTAATCTGCTAATCCTCAAATCAGCTAATCAGCTAATTCTCAAATCCGCTAATCTGCTAATCCTCAAATCAACTAATCCTCAAATCCGCTAATCAGCTAATCAGCTAATCAACTCATCAGCTAATCAACTCATCAACTCATCAACTCATCCTCCTCTGTTTTGTGGTTCTCTTTGGTTTTAATGGCGAAGTCGCGCGGGAGCATGCCAAACTGGTTGCTGAAGCATTTGGAGAAATAGGAGGGGCTGTTGAATCCGACGATATAGGCGATCTCGCAGATCTGGTATTCGCTGCCGCTCAGCAGTTCAGCAGCCTTCTTGAGCCGTATGAGCTGGATATAATCGTTGGGTGTCATCCCCGAGATCGATTTGATCTTCTTGTGCAGACTGGACCGACTCAATGCCATATCGTGCGCCAGTGTCTCGATCAGGTTGACCGACTCGGAGAGGTTGTTCATGATGATCTTGTTGATCTTGGTGAGAAACTCGATGTCGCAGGTGTTGTGCGCGATGCTCTGTGGCGGAATGAAGGGGGAGGTGGTGAAGATCTCCTTCAGCTGGGTGCGGTTCTTGATGATGCTGGCCACCTGCGCTTTTAGAAACTCGAGTGAGAACGGTTTCTCGATAAACACGTCGGCACCATAGTCAAGACCCTCTGTCTTCGACCTGATGTCGGTCTGTGCCGTGAGCAGGATGATGGGGATGTGGCAGAACATCGTCATGGAGCGGATCGCCTTACAGAGTTCAATGCCATCCATCTCCGGCATCAGGATGTCGGTGATGATGACGTCGATGATGGTGTTTTCCTCCAGGCGGGCCAGTGCCTCGTTACCGTTACGGGCTATCATCACGTTATAGAGCCGTGCGAAATTGTTCTGAAGAAAATTGAGCATCTCCAGATTGTCTTCCACGATCAGCAGGGTATTGACAAACTCCTGTTTCTCTTCCTGATAGATATCCCCATTCTCCGTTTCTCCGGAGGGAAACTGATCACCGTCGAGCAGATCATCCTCTAGCCTGGAGGGGTTGGATGCAGACCTGACGTAGGGGATGGTAACCGTGAAAACGGTCTGATCGGGGTCGCTGAATACCTTGATCTTGCTGTTGTGCTTGTCGACAAGCGATTTCACCAGCGCCAGACCGATGCCGCTCCCCTCCTTACGTAACATTTCAATGTCGTCGTTCACCTGGAAGAAAGGCTGGAAGATCTTGTCCCAGTATTTCTCCGGTATCGGGTTCCCATCGTTGATCACCTCCAGGGTGATGGTATTCCCGATGTGGGTCAGTTGCACCCTGATCCTTGTCTCTGCGTACTTCAGGGCATTGCCGAGCAGGTTGCTGATGATCTTGGTGATCGCTTCCGAGTCGACCTCGCAGATGAGCGGCTCGCCGGGGAGTGAAACCTCAAGGCTGATGGACCGCAGGCGGCAGGCTGCCTTGTAGCGATAGCTGACCTGCCGTATGATTCGTGTGAGGTCGTGTGGCTTGAAGTTGAAGACGATGGTGTGCTGTTCGATCTTCCTGAAATCGAGCAGTTGATCTGCCAGGGTGTGCATCCTTTCCACGTTGCGCTCCATCACCTGTAGGTTCTCATGTGTCTCGGGATTCGCCGGCATGGTTTGCATGATACTCTCGAGCGGAGCCTTGATGAGACTCAAGGGGGTTCGGATCTCATGGATGATATTGGTGAAGAACTGTATCTGACGCTCATAGAGCTCGTTGTCTTTCTCCATCTGGTAGAGCACCATCTTGCTCTCCAGTTTCTTCCCTTCTTTCTTCCGCGAGACGTAGAAGGTGAGGAAGATCATCGTGCCCAGCAGTAGCACATAGAGCACGATCATGTAACTACGTTGCCAGAGCACCTTTTTCACGGTGAGGGGGAGGGTGATCCATTCTGATTCATCGGCCCAGACACCATCACTGTTCGCCGCTTTGAGATGAAACAGGTATTTCCCCGGTGGCAGGTTGATATAGGAAGCTGACCTGTCGTTCACCGTGTGGCACCACTCCTCTTCACGCCCTTCCAGGTAGTACGCATATTTGTTATGAGCCGGAAACTTGTAGCTGATAGCTACAAAGTTGAAGCAGATGGAGGGATTACGGGGACCGATGGTGATGGGGTGACGGAAGTCATATTCTGTCAGGTTTTCATGATTCTTCACGCTCGTCATCATGAGACGGGGAGGAACCTTGTGGGTGTTCAGCAGGTTGGTGTTGATGGTTACATATCCGCCGGCATATCCGAAGTAGAGCAATCCCTCCTCGTCGACGTAGGAACTGTTGTAGGAATAATAGTTTCCCATCATGCCCACGCTTTCTTCAAGTACCTGTACCATTCCTGTCTCGAGATCGAGTTTATGAATGGCATTGCTTTTGCCGATCCATAGATTCCCCTGGTGATCGGACTCAATAGAGCAGATGATCCCCGTGGGAATGGATATCTGATCGGATACCGGTCCAAAGGTCTGTGTCTGGTAGTTGTACTGGCACATGCCGGCGCCCTCGGTGCCGATGAACAGTCTCTCCTGTTTGTCCTGATAGAGACAGATCAACCGGTCGCTGGGCAGAGCGCCGGGTCCCTTGTGATGACGGTAGGATCGCCACGTGCCTACAGCCGGGTTGTAGCAATATAGCCCCTGATGATAGGTGGCAATCCATATCAGTCCCAGATGATCTTCCACGATGCTATGGACACGTGTGTCCCGTATCTCCGGCACATGGGTGAAGGTCTCGCTCACCGGATCGAAGATGTCGAGACCGAGAATGGTGCCTACATAGATGGTTCCCTGCGACGACTTCATGATGGCGTAAACCGCGTTGTGCAACAGGGAGGTGCTGTCTTGATCGTCGTGGACAAAAAGACGGCTCTTCCCGTTTTTGTCGATCCTCAACAGCCCGTGGGAGTAGAAACCCACCCAGAGGGCATCATCGAAGGAAGCGAGCTCCCTGATGTTGTCGTATCGCACCAGATGGTCGAACTCCTCATAGACGCCGGTGAGCTTGTTGTAACGGCATAATCCGCCGAGGCCGTCTCTGGCGCTGATCCATATCTTGTTCTGGTCGCTCATGTCGGAGACAAACGCAGAGACCACCCGTCCCTGTGACTCCGGTACCCGGTGTTGGATGATCGCCTTGAAGCCGGGTCTCAGATAATGCACCCCGTCATAATAGGTACCCAACCAGATACCTCCCTCCCTGTCCTGTACGAGTGAGAAGATGGATTGTATGTCGGCCTGCTTCACGAATCTGTGCGAGATGGTGTTGAAGGAAAAGAATCCTTTCTCTGTCCCCACTGCCAGCTCGTTGGGCGAAAACTGTGTGATGGCGTGGATCTCATAGAGTGACGCAGGGTCGTTGGGGATCTGATATTCACTCCACTCGTTGGTAGCGAAATCGTATCGGATCAGTCCCCTGTTGAGGGTACCTATCCACATGCAGTTATTGGCGATGTCACAGTAGAAGGATCGTGTCTGGTAATCATCGTTGTTGATGCCTTCTTTGTTGACAGCGGAGATCAGAAAGTCGTCGTGCTGTTTGTCGTACCGGTACACGCCTCCATTGAAAGAGGTAGCCCAGATGCCGCCATGATGGTCTGTAGCCATGTTCCAATGGTACCTCCCCGTGGGATAAAGTTTCAGTGTGCCCCTGGTCAGGTTGTACCGGTAGATGCCCACATTTACCTCGGAGATCCACAGCTCGTCGTGGAGTTGCACCATCGCGTTCACGGTACCCTTTATCTCCCTGCCGTCAGCTGTTGATACCCGGAAGCGGGTGAAGAGACCGCGTTGCATGTCGCACAGATAGAGCCCCTCATCGGTGCCGACCCATAACTCCTTGCCGGGGATCACTTCAAAGAGCGCACGGATGAAGCTGTTTCCGATGGAAAGAGAATCGTTGAGATCATGTTTGTAGATGCTGTTGTCGTACCCGTTGTAGCAGTTCAGACCCTCCTTGGTGCCTATCCACATCACACCCCGGCTGTCCTGCAGCATCACCCACACCGAGTTGTGCGAGAGACTTTCGTTCACCCCGGAAGCGGTCACGCTCGATCCTGCACGCAGCAGGCCGGGTGAAATGAGGAGCAGAGCCGACAGAAGGATGGATAGGGTATGTTTCATGATTCTGGTCACCTGTATCGCTCAAAATTACAACAATTCAGCAATAGTTGAAGCGTAAAATCTTGTAAATAAATGAAAATATCCTGTAAAATGAAACTTTCCAATATATTATCATTATCAGGAAAGATTGTTTCATTGGCTTTAACCGCGAATCTGTTTCTTTGTACGTCTCGTTCATAAAACTAATATCAAAAAAAAACGTAAAAAAATGAAGGGAGTGAAATTTCACAGATTGATTGTGGTCTGTCTGCTGCTTATCCTGTTTAATACAGGTCTGGTTGCACAGGCTACCCTTACAGTAAAAGGTGTTGTCTCTGATGCCAATGAACCTCTTGTGGGTGTATCAGTGATTGAAAAAGGAACCCTGAACGGCACATCGACAGATATAGATGGTCAGTTCAGCCTTACAGTGAAGGAGGATGCGCTGCTTGAGATATCCTTTATCGGATTCACCACGCAGTTGATCCGGGTGGATGCCAACAGAGCCCGCTATGACATCACGCTTGTGGAAGATGATGTATGGCTCAATGAAGTGGTGGTAGTGGGGTATGGTGTTCAGCAGAAGAAGCTGGTTACCGGTGCCACCATCCAGGTGAAGGGTGATGATATTGAAAAGTTGAACACCACCAGCGTGCTGGGTGCGCTGCAGAGCCAGACCCCCGGGGTCTACATCACCCAGAGTTCAGGCCAGGTGGGTGAGAACTACAAGATCAATATCCGTGGTCTGGGTACCGCCTCCAGCAATGAACCGCTGTACGTGATCGATGGTGTGCCGGGCGGGTCGATCAACGCGCTCAACCCCAGCGATATCGAGTCGATAGACATCCTGAAGGATGCTGCCTCTGCCGCCATTTATGGGGCCCGTGCTGCCAACGGCGTGTTGCTGGTGACCACCAAGCAGGGCAAAGCCGGTAAGACACAGGTCTCCTACGACGGCTACTTCGGGGTACAGAATGCCCTCACAAACGGTGTGCGTCCCGCCAACGCGAAAGAGTATATGTCGTTGATCAACGAGGCCCTGATGACACAGGATCCTACGGGCGGATTGCTCTACAACTGGGAAGAGGAGCTGCCGGCAGATCTGCTGACGGCGATCAACAACGGATCGTGGAACGGTACCAACTGGCTGAAGGAGTCGACAGTAAAAGATGCCCCCATCGCCAGCCACTCGGTGAACCTCATCGGGGGCTCGGATTATTCACGGTTCGCCATGGGATTCTCCTATCTCAAGCAGACCGGTACCATCGGTTATCCTGCCACCCCTGAATATAACAGGTATACGGCGCGTATCAACTCGCAGCACTCCCTCTGGAAGAAGGATGGCCGCGACATCATCACCTTTGGCGAGAATGTGGTCTATTCCAATTATGATAAGAAAGGGGTGCAGATCGGCACCATGTATAGCAACAATATACGCAACCTGTTGAAGATGACACCACTCCTGCCGGCTTACAATGAGGAGGGTGACTACTATATCTACAAGGATATGCAGGAGAACGACTGGTCGTTCGATCAGGCATTGAACAATCCGCTTGCCCAACTGGATTATACACGGAGTCGCAGAAACTCGATCTCCAGGCGTCTGCAGTCGAACGCATACCTCGAGATAGCACCGATGGAGAACCTCACCTTCCGCAGCAGCGTGGGGTATCATTTTTCCCAAAACTCATCGCGCAGCTATGTGCCTGAGTATATCCTGTCGGCAAAGACGGCTAACCCGACCGATGACGTGAGCCAGGCGCAATCGTGGAGCTCACGGTGGACACTGGAGAACACGTTGAACTATACCTTCTCACTTTCCGATCACAACTTCAACAGCCTCATCGGCCAGTCGGTTGAGAAATGGGGATATGGTGAGAGTCTCGACGCCAAGAACTCCTACTCACTCTTCCCCGGATCGTTCGATCATGCCTACATCGATAATACACAGGGGCTCGACACCACCAACTCGGAGATGGGGGGCAGTCCCAATTCCGACGGGAGCCTCGCCTCCTTCTTCGGACGTGTCAACTACAACTACCAGGAGCGTTATCTGGCATCGATCGTGATGCGTGCGGACGGTTCCTCCAACTTCTCGAGGGGTAACCGCTGGGGTTATTTCCCCTCCCTCTCTGCCGGATGGGTGGTCACCTCCGAGGAGTGGATGAGGTGGAGCGACAGCTGGCTGAGCTTCTTTAAACTGCGTGGCAGCTGGGGACAGAACGGTAATTGTAACATCGACAATTTCCAGTACCTGGCAACCATCGCTTTCAATACCAACGCCTATTACTATGATGACAAAGCCACCCCTGCCACAGGTGGTTATCCCGACCTGCTGGCGAACAAGGAGGTCACCTGGGAGACATCGGAACAGCTCGATTTCGGGTTTGACGCCCGTTTCCTGAAATCCAGACTGGGTGTCAACTTCGACTGGTACAAGAAGACCACCAAAGACTGGCTCGTGGTGGCTCCCACGCTGCTCCTTTACGGTGCCGGTGCCCCCTACATCAACGGTGGTGACGTGCAGAACAAGGGTGTGGAGCTGGCGCTCACCTGGAACGATAAGATTGGGACAGATCTCACCTATGGCATGTCGCTCAACATGGCGCACAATGCCAACAAGGTGCTTCGCCTGGCAAACAGGGAGGGGATCATTCATGGTCCGGAGCAGGTGATCGCGGAGAACACCACCGAGTCGTTCCGCGTGGAGGTGGGTTATCCGATGGGTTACTTCTGGGGTTACAAGACCCTCGGGGTCTTCCAGAACCAGTCGCAGATTGATCAGTGGATGGCTGACGGCAATGTGGTGCGGCAGGATGTAGCCAAACCGGGTGATCTGATTTTCCAGGACACCAACGATGATGGTGAGATCAATGCCGACGACAAGACCATGATCGGCAACCCGCATCCCGATTTCACCGGGAGCTTCAACATCAATCTTGCCTACAAGGGGTTTGACCTGTCGGTGACCGCCTATGGCGCTTTCGGGATGCAGATCCTCAAATCGTACCGTTCCTACTCCGACACACCCAACGACAACTACACCAACAAGGATGTCACCAGGTACTGGGATGGGGAGGGATCGACCAACAAATACCCGGCCTTCGCCTACGGCAAGAACATCAACTTTATCGATATCTCGGATATCTACCTGGAAGATGCCGATTACGTGAAGCTCTCGAACATCACCGTCGGCTACGACTTCACCAAGGGATTCAAGAGCCTGCCTTTCTCGAAGCTGCGGCTTTATCTGACAGCACAGAACCTGTTCACCATTACCGGCTATTCGGGGATGGATCCGGAGATCGGCTTCAGCGCCGACACCAACTGGGCTTCCGGCATTGACAGTGGCTACTACCCGAGTTCACGTACACTTTTGGTAGGGTTGAATCTTACATTTTAAACAGGAGGATTAAACAATGAGAAAAACAATTACCCAAATAGCAGCAGCGGGACTCTTGCTCTTCGCTTTTGCAGGATGTGAGAGCTTCCTTGACACAGAAAGTTTCACCAAGAAGAACACATCCAACTTCCCCACATCGCAGGATGAAGCGGAACAGATGATCACCGGGATCTATGTGACGATGAATGACCTGATCAAGGATCCGGAAGCACACCCTTTCATGATTTATGACATTGCCAGTGACGACCGTTTTGGGGGAGGAAGCACCAGCAATAAGGGATCGCAGTCGATGGACCGTATGTTGAACAACAAGATCAGCTGGCTGGAGAGTCTGTGGGAGACCCGCTACGCCGGGATATACCGTGCGAACAATGCCCTTGAGACGCTCGATAACATTGAGGTGTGGAGTGATGAGAAGATCAAATCGAGGCTGCTTGCCGAGACCTACTTCCTGCGGGCATTCTTCTACCTGGATCTGATTCAGATATTCGGTGAGGTGCCCCTGAAGCTGACCACCATCCCTGAAAATCTGCCCAAAAACTCTGCGGAAGAGGTGTATGCACAGATAGGATACGACCTGGAACAGGCCATCTCCCATTTCCCTGCCGATCCCTTCCCGCAATATGGGAACGGTCACGCCTCCAAATGGTCGGCGGAAGCCCTGATGGCACGCGTCTTCCTCTTCTATACCGGCTTTTACAATAAAAGTGCACTCCCGGTGGCCGGGGGTGGCGAGGTTTCCAAACAGGAGGTGATTGCCTACCTGGAAGATTGCATCACCAACAGTGGCCACGCACTGGTCAGCGACCAGCGTAACATATGGCCCTATACCAACATCCATACCGGGAAAGATTATCAGTATGTGATTGACAACGGCCTGGTATGGGAGGGGGACAACTGCGAGGAGACACTCTTCGCCATGAAGTTCGCCAACTCGGGTGTGAACGGCTATTTTAATCGTATCGTGGAGTATTATGGTATGCGCAAATCGGGTGCATCATGCTTCCCCTTTGTGCCACAGGGTTACTCCAACGGGCCGGTGAACAGAACTCTCTGGAACGACTGGGACAATGATCCTGACTATGCAGGTGATTACAGGCGCGCCGGCTCTATCTGTGATGGAGCAGTTGAGATTCCCGACTATGCAG
>DURL01000113.1 GCA_012837345.1 Bacteroidales bacterium | reverse complement strand
AGGGAATGCTTCTCTTGGGATAGGCATCGACGGGATTAAAGAAGGTCATCCCATGTGTGCCACCGAAGATGATTGTCCCATCGTTCATCTGACAGGAAGAGCGCTCGTTGAATTGATTGCCTCCAATACCATCGGTCTTGTAATAACTGGAAAAACTGTTGTTTGTGCGGTCATATTTACTCAGTCCGTACAGGGTGCTTACCCAGATATTCCCCAGCTTGTCTTCCTGAACAGCCGATATATCGGTACTGGTGGTATTTTCCATTCGTTCCAGGGTTTTGGTTGTGCGGTTGTATCTGAGCAATCCGTTGGCAATGGTCCCGATCCAGATGTCACCCATCGAATCTTCATAGAGACAGATGGGAATGAATGCGGATCGTTTGATTTGTGGGGTTACATCGATCTCTTCCACATCCCAGGTGTCGGGATCGATGATGCGCGGGTTGTGGGGAAACGAGGCGACCATGATCTCTCCCGTGGTGAGGGTGATAACCGCTGAGGTGAAAGTGAAGGAAAGAGGGTAAAGCATTACCTTCTCAAACGCCTCTGCACCTTTCCGCAATGCATAGATATTTTCATTGCTGCATCCTGCCCAGACGGTGCCGTTTCGATCCTGACTCATTTCGTGTGTGAGACCGGGTAACGTGTAGGTCTTTACCTCACGAAGCAGTTGGTTCTCCTCATCGTAGCTACAGCAGATAAGTTTATAGGTTGATATCAGCCATATTTGGTTTTCATTGTCTACAAAGACAGACCTTACCTGATTTGGGAAATATCTGTTCTCCGGAAAGAATTGCTGGGTCTCGACAGCCCGGATGGTGCCGTTTTTTGTGTGGTAGACGTAAAGACCGTCCATCGAGGTCGTGATCCAGAGGTTGTCATCTTTTCCCTTTTTCAGCGATATGATCGACTTATGCTCCATGAATTTCCGCAAGTAGTTGTTCTCGTTGAACCGTTCCTTATATCGGTAACTGGTTACAAAACCCTGGTCGGAAGAGCCGATCCAGAGGTTTTTCTGTGAATCGGTGAACATTGCGGTGATGTGAAAGGCGGGGGGTTCGAACGGGAATCCATTTTCATCCTGTGAGATCACCCTCTCTTCTGAATAGTTGTAGAGGTAGACACCCTTCTGTGTGTTGATCAGTAAAGATGAATGATTATAGGGATGAATGAAATTGATTACTCCCTCCGATAGTTGCGGGTGGCGGGCGATCGCCTCCGGTATATCCATATAACTTCCGGTACGTGTATCCAATATGGAGAGCCTGTTGTAGGATGCGAGCCATAACTCGCCGTTGTCACGGAGATAAGCATATTGAGTTTGCTGATCTTCCCTGTCGAACGACTTTTTCAGTTCCATTGTAGTAAGGTCGAAGCATCGGATCAATCCTGCGTTGATGGCCCAGAGATGGTCGGATTCATCGATGAACACATTGAATGTGTAGGTGTTGTTGTAAAACATCTCTGGAATCACCACTTTGAATCTGTCCTCTTCCGGAATATATTCACAGAGATCGAATCCCATGTTCAGGAAAATACGTCCCTCTCCGCTTTCCACTATCTGCAATGCATACTGGCTCCCACTCTCAATGGGGATTCGCCGAAAACAATCCTCCTCGGTATATTGACATGTTCCGTTGACGGTGGCAATCCAGATACGCCCTCTGGAGTCACACAGGATATCTTTTACCTGATTGTCGCTGATACTCAAAGAGTCATCGCTGTTAAAGTATTGATGGTATTCATAGGCATTGAACTTGTTCAGACCCCGGAAGGTGCCAATCCAGATATGACCTAAGGTATCTTCGGCGAATGAGCTTACTTGTTGATTAGAAATATCATTGCTGATGGTATGGCTGGTTTTAAACTCCAGCTCTTTTTTATTCGTTGTGCAGGAGAGGATAGAGAGGCAGAAAATAAGTAGTGTTGCCTTAAAGAGTATAATAGTGTGTTCTTTCATTCTTTATCTGGTTTGTGCTTCCCGAAGACCAAAATTACGATTTTATATTCATTTTTTTCAGGTGTGCAAGGTGAAAAGCAGATGGCTTTTAGGAAGAGTTGTCTAAATAGGTAAACTTATGAACAAATAGAACAATAGAAATGAATAAATCGAAAAGTTATCTGAACGTATCCGAAAACCTTTCTCTGATATAATGGATAACATTGCAACGTGAAATCATGACATCAATTATCTGAGTATATCATGTGGTTAGCCCAGTATGATTTGAAATCTATTGAGATCTATATAAATGTGATTAACGAATCTAGTAAATTAAAAAAATGATGAAAGACAATTGGCTAAAAGGGTTTATGCTGTCACTATTTTTTCTGATGATAACCCTTCCCTCCTTGCTGGCACAGGGATCTACAACGGTGGAAGGCAAGGTGGTAGATGACCAGTCTGAAGCAATGATTGGTGTGAGTGTGTTGGAAAAGGGCACCAGCAATGGGACTGTGACCGACTTGAATGGCAATTATCAACTATCTATTCGTGAAGGTGCAACGTTGGTATTCTCTTATATAGGGTATATCACACAGGAGCATGCGGTAAGTGGCGGCACGTTGAACGTCACAATGGATGAAGATACCCGGACGCTGGATGAACTGGTGGT
>DURL01000112.1 GCA_012837345.1 Bacteroidales bacterium | reverse complement strand
TCCCACAGCTCTCACACTTGGGCTTCCGGGCAACACAGACATAACGACCATGAAGGATCAGCCAGTGATGCGCTTTGGAGAGCAGTGGGGCGGGGATGTGCTTCACCAGCTCGCGCTCCGTCTCGAGCGGTGTTTTTGAATTGCGGGTGAGACCGATGCGGTTGGCCACACGGAACACATGGGTGTCCACAGGCATGGCCGGCTGGTCGAACGCCACAGCCAGCATCACGTTGGCTGTCTTGCGTCCCACACCGGGGATGGTGAGTAACAGATCGATATCAGTAGGTACCTCCCCGCCAAAATCGGATACCAGCTTTTTTGCCATCCCCACCAGGCTTTTTGCCTTGTTGTTGGGATAGGAGCAGGAGCGGATATAGGTGAATATCTCATCGGAAGAGGAGGCGGCCATCACCTCCGGTGTAGGAAACGCTTCGAAGAGGGGAGGGGTGATCATGTTCACCCGTTTGTCGGTGCACTGTGCCGACAGGATCACTGCCACCAGCAACTGATAGGGGTTCTGGTAATGTAACTCTGTCTCTGCCGACGCTGCGTTGGACTCAAACCAGCCGATCACATTGTTATAACGCTCCTTTTTGGTCATATTTCACTATTTGGCCAAATTATTGAATTCGCGAATTCCAAACATCAACACATCAACACATCAGCACATCAGCACATCAGCACATCAGCATCATTTATCCGCCAGCGGGATGAAACGTGCACTCAGGTCGGGGTCCTCCATGTCTGGATCGAGAGGGAAGATGGGACGCGGTACCCGTTTGTAGGGTAAACGCAGCAGATCCTGATCCACACCGCCCGGTGTGAGCGCCATGATCCAGTCGCCACGCATTTCATAGAGCTCGGGCACCAGGTAGCCGATCTTCACCACAAGGAGATCCGCCTCACGCGGGTTGAGACCCAGATCGGTGAACTGCTTCTCGTAGTGATAGGCATTTCTTTTTTCAGTGACGATGGTGTAGATATTACCGCTCTTCACCACCACCTCACTATTGGTGCTATCCTCCTTGATGGCTGTGATCACTCCTTTCAGACGAATAGGAGGTGCAAAACGATTGTCTACCTCCGCCCCGGCGGTAGCATCAATCTCTCCGCCTACACCAGCCTCAATGGCTTTCTTAACCAGTTCTGCCCCGGGTATGGAGGCATAAATCAGTGTCTTGCCACTCTTCTGCAAGGCAGAGTGCTTGAAAAGCTCATGCAGTGTCCAGGTCACATCGCCTGCACCTCCGGCAGTGGGATTGTCGCCCATATCACTGATGATAAAGGGTTTCATGTCGCTGGCCAGTGCCTTTTCCAGTGCTTCCTCCAGGTAGGTGGTGGGTGCAACGAATTCAAACGCTCTTCTCACATCCCAGAAACGACGGGCCAGTTGCTCTGCTGCTTTCCCTACAGCCTCTTTATCGTCACCGTAAGCCATCACCACCCCATGGTTGCGCGGCTCGTCGGCCCATGGGTAGGACATCCAGATTGCGGCATCGATCACCCTGTCTCCATCCAGTAGATCCGGTATCTGTGCGTAGAGGCTCTTGCCCGGCTCGATGCGGGTGCTGGTTTTTTCTCCCGGCAGGAGGATGGGAACCGGTATCCAGGCTTTATAGGCAGGCTTGCCTTTCCCGCTCTCCAACCTTTCGAGCAGGTTGGTCACAGCCCTCTTTTTTGATTCGATGGCATCCTCGTGTGGGGCCAGCCGGTAGCAGGTAATCAGGTCCGTGTGCTGCGCCAGTCGCGGAGAGACGCTGCCATGAAGGTCCATCGAGGTGGAGATCAGCACATCGCTGCCCACCAGCTCCCGGATGCGCACGATGAAATCACCTTCAGGGTCGTCCAGCCCCTGCACACTCATCGCTCCGTGAATATCGAAGAAAATCCCGTCCAGCGGCATTGCCTCCTTCAACATATCGAGTGTTTTTGTGACCAGCGATTCGTATGCTTCGAAGGTGACGATGCCTCCCGGCATGGCATGACCACGCAGGGTGGGGAGCCACTCTGCCCGGTTGATGATTCCTGAGTCGGGTGCCATGAAGGGGTAATAGCTGAACACCTCATCACCCACTCTCGCCCTGAAGGCATCCTCGTGGGATACCGCGGGTGAGAAGGTACTCGACTCGATGGCAATGCCAGCAATGGCAATCCGTGGTTTTTCACTCTTGTTGCTGTTGCTGCAGGATAGTACAATGATCATCATCAACAGTGGGAGGACAAATAATACTTTTTTCATTGTGATTTATGTTGTTGTGATTTGGTTCAAGACATGAATGGTATGTGTGGCAACAAGGCAGGCTGTCTCCGTGCGAAGACGGGTCTCTCCCAGGCTCACCGGTTCAAAACCGTTCGCTATCGCATGGGCTACCTCTTCCTCACTGAAATCACCCTCAGGACCTATCAGAATCTGGGCATTCTCCCCTTTCCTGTATGCCTGCGAAAGGAGTCTCTTGGGCAGATCATAACAGTGGGCGATAAACTTTTGCCCATTGAAGGGTTCGGTAGTCAGCGCTGTAAAACGACGCATCTCCTCTATCTCTGGCAGCCGTGCCTGCTGCGACTGTTTCATCGCTGCCACGGCAATCTTTTCCAGCCGCTCCCGCTTGATCTCCCTCCTTTCGGAGAAACTGCTGAGAATGGGTGTGAAGCGATCCACACCGATCTCAGACGCCTTCTCCAGAAACCACTCATTGCGGTCCATCTGCTTGGTCGGTCCAAAAGCGATGTGAAGCATGAAGTCTCTTTTTCGTGGCTCCTCCCATTGGCGCAGGATGGTGACCCTGCTTTTCCTGGGATGGGCCACCAACAGCCTGCATTCGTAAAAAGAACCCTCACCGTCGGTGACGGTCAGCAGCTCTCCTTCCCGCATGCGAAGCACTTTCACACAGTGTTGTGACTCCTGTTCGGGTAGAATGGGTTCATGCCGGATAGTCGGGCAGTAGAAAAGGGTGTCGGCCATTGAACGTTAGGATTTGCTTTCGCGTCGATTGATCTCATCACGCAGGCGCGTTGCCAGCTCATAATTCTCTTCACTCACCGCCTCTTTCAACCGTTCTTTCAATGCATCAAGCCGCAGGTCGGCAAGCTCCTCCCCGCTTTTCTCACTGCTCTCCTGCAGCGGGTCACCACCGCTCTGTGCCGTCTGTTCGTCGAAGATAACCGCCATGTCACGCATGATCTCCTCCGTGGTAAAAATGGGTGAATGGGTGCGGATGGCTAGTGCCACGGCATCTGATGTGCGGGAGTCGATGCGGTGCTCGGTTCCATTCTGCTCGATCAGCAGTTCGGAGAAAAAAGCTCCCTCCTCAAACTTGTAGATTACCACCTCCTTGAGCAGAATACCCAGTTCTTTCCAGATTGAGCAGATCAGATCATGTGTGAGGGGTCTGGGAGGTGTGATCCCCTCCATCACGATGGCGATCGATTGTGCTTCGGGTGTTCCAATCACGATGGGCAGGCGACGAATACCCTGCTCCTCTGAAAAGATGAGTGCATAAGCACCCGCCTGAACCTGACTAAACGAGATCCCCAATATGGAGAGTTTGATTTTTTGTGACACGACTGTATATATTTATCCGATACAGGTTCAAATATACGAAATAATCAGGAGAGATGGTTGTCAGTACCATTTTTTTTGATTTTTTCCCGAAATTTCATGGAATGTGAGAAAAATATCGTATCTTTGCAGCCGTAAATTCAACATGGTGGTTGTAGCTCAGTTGGTTAGAGCGTCGGATTGTGGTTCCGAAGGTCGCGGGTTCGAGCCCCGTTTTCCACCCCAATCTCATTCATTTTGAGATTTTTATTCTCTTCAGATTTGTTTTAGGTAATCACGTATATCACATACGTGATTTTTTATTATCCCTGCCGGCGACGAAACTCGGCACACACCACCGCAGTAGCTGCAGCCACATTCAATGATTCGGAGGTGCTTCTCCCTGCTGGGTAGCTGGGTATGAACAGCTTCCTGTTGATCCGTTTCTTCATCTCACTGCTTATCCCTTTCCCCTCACTACCCAGCACGATCACCCCCTCTGTGGTGAGTGGTTCACCGTAGATGTTGGTGCCTTCCAGAAAGGTGCCGTAGACAGGCAGATCAGCATCTCCGGAGAGCAGTGAAGGAAGGTCGCCGTAGTACGTTTTCACACGTGCGATGGCACCCATCGTAGCCTGTACTGTTTTGGGGTTGTAGATATCGGCTGTATCTGAGGAACAGAGGATCTGATCAATACCGAACCAGTCAGCGATGCGAAGGATAGTACCCACATTGCCGGGATCCTGTACCCCATCGAGTGCCAGACTTAACCTGCCACGTAGTACTATCTCACCGGCGGGCTGGTCGGGTTGGTAGAAGAGAGCGATCACCTGGGGAGCTGTCTTCAAAAAGGTTGCCCTGGCGAGCTCATTCTCACTTGCTGTTACCATCTCATCTGCTTTCATCCCGGGATGTGCGGTAAGGACCTCCGGCAGTGCGGCCAGAAACTGGCAGCGGCAGGAGGCCATCAGATCGTTTACCAGCTTTGTTCCTTCTGCCACAAAGGTGTGGTGCTCGTTGCGCGCCTTTTTCTCCTTCAGCGAGCGGATCAGTTTGATCTTGTTTTTACTCAGACTCATGTGGCTTCGTTTTTCAACTAATGAATCGCAAAAGTAACAATTTAATCGCTTTTTCTCTTTTTCTGCAGGAATATATTCCCTGTTTCGGGTTAGGCGTGACATTAATTACCAGAAACATATCATTTTTATAAGGTCGAAAGTTCAAAAAAACATTATCTTTGCATCTCATGTTTCAGGTGTGAAAAACCTGCGATTGGTTTTAAGAAAGATATTATTTACTATTATATTACCGATTATCTATGAACGAAAATGCAATCATGAACAAAGCAGCCGATAACATTCGTATCCTGTCGGCATCGATGGTAGAACAAGCTAAATCAGGTCACCCCGGTGGCGCCATGGGTGGTGCCGATTATATCAATGTGCTCTTTTCCGAATTCCTGGAGTATGACCCTGAGAATCCGGGCTGGGAGATGAGAGACCGCTTTTTCCTCGACCCCGGTCATATGTCTCCCATGTTGTATTCGGTGCTCTGTTTAAGCGGTAAGTTTTCGTTGGACGAACTAAAAGAGTTCCGCCAGTGGGGCAGTCCCACGCCAGGACATCCCGAGATAGACATCAACAGAGGGATTGAGAACACCTCCGGTCCGCTGGGACAAGGTCATGCCTATGCTGCCGGCGCCGCTGTTGCTGCACGTTTCCTGCAGGCACGTCTGGGTGAGGGGATGGATCATACCATTTACAGCTTCATCTCCGACGGCGGCATCCAGGAAGAGATCTCACAAGGTGTTGGCCGTATTGCAGGTCATCTCGGACTGAGTAACCTGATCATGTTCTACGATTCCAACAGTATCCAGCTATCAACCACCACCAATGAAGTGACCAGTGAAGATGTGGCCGCAAAATACAGGGCCTGGAACTGGAAGGTGATCAACATTGATGGCAACAACGTGGATGAGATCCGTAAAGCACTCACCGAAGCAAAAGCTGAAAAAGAGAAACCGACGCTGATCATCGGTAATACAGTGATGGGCAAAGGAGCACTGGCCACAGACTGTAGTTCTTTCGAATGTCAGGTATCCACACACGGTCAACCGTTGAGTGCCGCCGGTGCCGACTTCAATCAGACAATCACCAACCTGGGAGGAGATCCGGAGAACCCGTTCGCCATCTTCCCGGAGGCGACTGCTCTCTATCAGAAACGAAGGGAGGAGCTGAAAACGATTGTCGCTGCCAAAAATGCCAGACTGGCTGTCTGGGCAAAAGCCCATCCGGAACTGGTTGAGAAGAAACGCAAATGGTTTGCCCGTGAACTGCCGACCATCGATTGGAGCGGCATCAAACAGAAAGCCAACTCAGCCACCCGTGCCGCCTCTGCTGTGGTGCTTGCGGAGCTGGCTCAACAGGTGGAAAACATGGTGGTGGCATCGGCCGACCTCTCCAACTCCGACAAGACCGATGGCTTCCTGAAGCAGACAAAAGCGCTGACCAGGAACGATTTCTCAGGTGCATTCCTGCAGGCCGGCGTCTCCGAGTTCACCATGTCCTGTCTATGCATCGGAATGAGCCTTCATGGCGGTGTCATCCCGGCCTGTGGTACTTTCTTTGTCTTCTCCGATTATATGAAACCATCGATCCGTGTGGCTGCACTGATGCAGACACCGGTGATCTTTATCTGGACACACGATGCCTTCCGTGTGGGAGAAGATGGTCCCACCCATCAGCCGGTGGAACAGGAAGCGCAGATCCGTTTGCTGGAGAAATTGCAGAACCACCATGGGAAGAACGCCATGTTGGTGCTTCGTCCCGCCGATGGCAACGAGACTACCGTTGCCTGGAAGATGGCAATGGAGAACAGTGACACGCCTACCGGGCTGATTCTCTCACGTCAAAACATCAAGGATCTGCCGGCAGAGGGATCACGTTACGAGGCCGCTCTGCATGCAGAGAAAGGTGCCTATATCGTACAGGATGAAGAGGGCTTTGAGGTGATCCTGCTGGCTTCCGGATCGGAGGTCTCCACACTGGTGGAGGGAGCTGAGTTGCTCCGTGCCGACGGGGTGAAGGTGCGCATTGTCTCCGTGCCCTCCGAAGGTCTCTTCCGCTCACAGCCAAAAGAGTATCAGGAATCCCTGTTGCCCAAAGGATGCAGGAAGTTCGGCCTCACTGCCGGGCTGCCAGTCACCCTGGAGGGTCTGGTAGGAGCTGACGGAACTGTCTGGGGTATGAACTCCTTCGGTTATTCAGCACCCTATACCGTACTGGATGAGAAGATGGGATACACCGGTAGAAATGTGTATGAACAGGTGAAAAAACTGTTCTAACAATTGAATTAGAAAGATCATGTCGCTGTTCACAAATGCAGAAAAACCAATCGGTATTGCTTCT
>DURL01000011.1 GCA_012837345.1 Bacteroidales bacterium | reverse complement strand
CGTCCCGAGAGACCGCTGTTGCGCAGCTGCTCATTCTCGGTGCTCTGGATATCGGTGTAACTGATGCCCCCGTTCAGGTAGGTGCGGATTTTTGGTGTGGGAGTCCAGCTCACGTAGAGATTGGTACCCACCATCTGGTTGCGGCCGATGTTGGCATAGGTGCTTTCCGTTCTTCCCATTTCGGTATTCAGGAAGCTGTAACGGGTCACTGCGTTGCGGGTGAAGGCATAGCTGACTGTCGCATTGAAATTGATCTTCTGCGAGAAGGTGCCATAATTGAGGTTGAAGTTGTGCTGTTGTTCGCCGTCCAGTTGAGGATTGCCATAACTGATGTTGCTGGGATCCATGTCGTCGATGTATGGATTGAGATACCAGATGCCGGGACGGGAGATCCGCATGTTGTATCCACCGCGCAGTGTCTGCGTCATCCCCAATTGGTAAGATAAGGTCAAGGAGGGCACCAGGTCGAAGAAAGATGTCTGTACGATGGTATCCAGATCATTGTTCATGTAATGAATCTCCTGATTGGTGTTTTCGCCACGCAGACCTACCTTCAAACCCATTTTACCCTGCCGGTAGGTGTAGCCGGCATATCCCGAGGTGATGCGTTGCAGGTGATCGAGATCATTCAGCCTGTCGGGATCAGGCAACCAGTCACCGCTCCCCAAATAATAGGAATGCTCTCCCCGGCTGCTGTTGTCTCTGAATATATACTTTAATCCTGCTTCAATATTGTGTCTGCCATTCAGCGGGTTCACGTAATCCAGCTGACCGGTATGCTCATCCCCACCGGCATTGTTCTCGCTTCTCTGTTTGTATCCATTGGGATAATAGAAGTCACCCTTCACGTCGTTGTAGGCACTTTCATATTCACTGTCGTTGGGGTCATGCTCGAAGCGATATGAGAGTGTAAGCATCTCACCCTTTCGCTTGAAGTTTCGCTGGTAATCGGCAGCAAGGCTCAACCCCCCGAAGTGAGTGATGCTGTTGCTCCGCGAGTGATAGCTGTAGTTGCGACCACCCTTGGATACGGCTTCCTGCAGGGAGAGGGAGTTGAACTTCCCGCCGAAATGGGAGAGAGAGAGATTGAACAGGTTTGCCGTATCGGGCTCATAGCTGAGTGCAGTGGTAAAGAAAAGTCCACCCCCGTCACTCTCACTACTCCCTTTTTGGGTCAGGTTATTCTGCGGGTTGAACTCCTCACGGGCAAACTCCGACTCTGAAACCGGTTGGGCATGTTGAAAATAGGAGGCATTGCCGGTGAAACCCACCTTCCCATACTTGGTAGCCAGGTAAGCACTGCCGCCATAGCCACCGAAGGTATCGCCATTGGCGCCCACGGAGCCGGTGTAGCCATCATCCACCCGTTTGTCGGTGATGATATTGATGATTCCCCCCACTCCTTCGGCATCATACTTCGCTCCGGGATCGGTGATCACCTCCACATCCTTGATGCTGTTGGCAGGCATACTCTTCAACACCTGTGCAGGATTGGATGAGATCATGTTGGAAGGTTTACCGTTGAGGTAGATCTTGAAGTTGGAAGAGCCTTTCAGCTGAATATTCTCCTCCCCGTCGATGGTGACCAGTGGCACTTTACGCAACAGGTCCAGCACATTGGAAGTAGAGGCTTCAGGGTCATCCTTGGCACTATAGGTGAGCTTATCGATATCAATCTTCACCAGCGGCGCCTGGGCTGTCACGCTCAGCTCATCCAGCAGCCTGCTGCTCTCACTCATGGCGATCACTCCCATGTCGTGTGGATTCTGTGATGCGGCAACCTCCGTCTTCCTCACGGTTTCAGCCATGCCTACAAAGTGAAAAGTGAAGATATAACTACCCGGACTCAATGTTGTTGTAAAGGATCCTGTCTCATTGGTAGCCATCTTACGAATCACGTTGGTGGGCATATCTTCCCTGGCAACAGAAATGGTGGCATAGGGTAGCGCTTCATTGTCTGCTTCCGCAACCAGTTTTCCCTTTACGGTAACGGAATCAGCAAATGAGAAGGCTGCTAACAGATGAAGCAGGATTAGAATAATTGTTTGTTTCATTAAATATTGATTTTTACTTATCGCAATGAAGCGTTAAAAGTACATATTTAATCGTAAATAGGACAACCTTAACAGAAGAGCGTTACGAATAATTAGTAAAGAGCATCACATTTTTCACTATTTTTGCAAAAACTCCGAAACCGATGACAATCATCCCTGTTTTTTTCTCTATTCTGAGCGGTATCGCAGTAGGTTACCTGTTGCGCCAAAAGAAGGTTGTAAAAAGAACCGGAATATTGCTCAACCTGGTGATCATGTTACTGCTGCTCTTTCTGGGCATTGCAGTGGGCAGTAACCGGGAGGTGGTAACAAGGTTTGCCTCCATCGGTCTGGAGGCGCTGCTGTTGACCCTGGGGGGTACACTGGGCAGCCTCATTGCTGCAGGTTGGTTATACAAAAAAGCATTTCACAGTCCTAATGAGGCATCACGTCAATCGAAAAAAAACATCCGTGATAAGAGATGAAACAGACGATACTCTATTTGCTTCTTTTTGCTGTTGGAGTGGCAGCAGCAATCACGGGAGTGCTTCCGGAAGCCTTGCAGGATGATCGCATCTCAAAAGGGATCCTCTACCTGTTGCTTTTCCTTGTAGGCGTTCAGATCGGTTCCGGCAGGAACATGTTCAGGGTGCTGGGGCGTTATGGATTCAGGATCATGCTGCTGCCGCTGGGCACCACCCTCGGCACCTTCGCCGGGGTATCACTCATCAGCCTCTTACTGCCTGAGCGAAGCCTTACAGACTGTCTGAGCGTGGGAGCAGGATTCGCATACTATTCGCTCTCCAGCATCCTCATCACTGAATTCAGAGGTGCAGAGCTGGGGACGGTGGCACTCCTGGCGAACATAATGCGTGAGTTCAGCGTTCTTGTATTTGCTCCCTGGATGGTACGTTATTTCGGACCGTTGGCACCCATCTCAGCGGGAGGTGCCACCACCATGGACACCACCCTGCCCTTCATCACCCGCTACTCCGGTGAACCATATGTCGTGGTAGCGCTCTTTCACGGCATGGTGATCGATTTCACTGTTCCGCTCTGGGTATCGCTATTCCTCAGTCTGTAACCTCTATGACGAAATGCTTATGCGTGCATTGATCAACGCTTTCATCATCCACCTCACCCTCAACCTCTTGGTTTTCCTGAAGGGATGGCATGCTTTTGAAGGAAAAAAATATGCCCGACTGACTCTTTCAGTCCTGTTTGCTTCGGAGTTTCTGTTCTATGCCACCGGCTTCTTTTTCTACCGTCATCTCCCGGAGCCGTTGGTACAACTGATGCGGGTGACAGGCACCAGCTGGATGCTCTTTCTGTTGTACAGTGGCGGACTATGGCTGGTCATCGACCTTGTTACACTGGCCGTGCCGGGAAAACTGCGTCGACCGTTTCACTTTCTGAGACACACTCCACAAAAAAGAAGAATACTCCTTTTCATCCTGCCGATGGTCCTGGTGGCAGCCATCATGATACATGGCAGATACCGTTTCATGGACCCCGAAGTGGAACAGATTCATGTCACGGTTCACAAGCAAGCCGGAACCAACGACTCGCTGCGCATCGTCGTGGCAGGAGACATGCACCTGGGATGGATGATCGATCGCAGTCACACCCGCCGATTTGTGGATCTGATCATGGCACAACAGGCCGATGTGATCCTCTTCGTGGGTGACATCTTCGACTCGCAGATCGAGCCGGTACTGCAGCAGGGGATGGATCAGGAGCTCAGGCGGCTCTCCGCACCACTGGGCGTTTTTACCTGTACCGGCAACCACGAGTACCGTTACGACAGTGAGGAGAAGATCTCATTGCTGAATGATGTGGGTATCACCGTGCTGCGTGATACGGCTGTGCTGATCGACAGTGCCTTCTACGTGGCAGGAAGGGAGGACAAGGTGATCCCCCACCGCAAAACGACTGAAGAATTGTTATACGATGCCGGGGTGAATCGCAGGATACCGGTGATACTGCTCAACCATACACCGGATAACCTTGCTGAGGAAGCCGATGCAGGCGTCGATATCGCCCTTTTCGGCCATACCCACCACGGGCAAGCCTTTCCCGGCAACCTGATCACCGAATGGGTCTTCGAGGTGGCACACGGCTACAAGAAAAAAGGTGACACACATATCTATGTCACCTCAGGTCTCGGGCTGGTAGGCCCTCAGTATCGTGTGGGTACTCAATCGGAGATTGCCCTCCTCACGGTACGGTTCAAATGACACCTTACAGATAGTCGATCAGCTTCTCCAGATGTACAGAGTGTGACCCCTTCAACAGGATATAGTGATTCTTCACGGGATCGTTGCCAAGATGCCCGATCAGTTCATCCACATCACTGAAGCAGTGGAATCTGTCAGCAGTGACCACCCATTTGCGAAAGCTCTCACCCACCAGGTAAACCCGATCAAAGGAGAGCGTTCTCAAGGAGTGAATCAACTTCTTATGCTCCTCTTCACTCACCTCACCCAGCTCCTTCATCTCCCCCAGAATCACCATCCGGGGCATCGGTGTGGGTATCGAGGCAAAGAAGCCCACTGAAGCTTGCATACTGGTGGGATTGGCATTGTAAGCGTCGATGATCAGGTCGTTTCGTTCAGTACGTCTGAATTGCGAACGGTGGTTGCTGGGCTCATATGCCTCGAGAGCGTCACTGATGTTTTCTGCATTGATCCCGAAGAACTTGCAGACAGCAACCGCAGCAATGGCATTGTCGAAATTATATTCTCCCACCAGTCGGGTGCGTACACGATAAGAACGGTCAAAAAAACGCCAGTCAAACTCCATGAAGGGAGTGGCGTCGGCCAGTGTGCCGGAGGCAAACAGTGAGGGGTCATCCCTTCCATAAAGAATCCGATCCATCCCTTCGGTGAGATCATAAAGAATCGCACTCTCCCTGTTTACAAATACCTTCCCATCGTGAGCCCGTATGTAATCGTATAACTCCCCCTTGGTACTTACCAGCTTTTCAAAGGAGCCAAAACCCTCCAGATGTGCCTTCCCCACGTTGGTGATCAGCCCGTAGTCGGGTTCGGCGATCCCGCATAGCTCACGAATATCACCCGGATGATTGGCTCCCATCTCAACCACCGCGATCTCATGCGATTGGTTCATCGAGAGGAGTGTGAGTGGAACACCGATATGGTTGTTGAAGTTGCCCTGCGTGTAGGCCACCTTGAACTTTCGCGCCAGTCCTACGGCGATCAGCTCCTTGGTGGTGGTCTTGCCGTTGGTACCGGTGATCGCGATCACGGGTATCTTCAACTTTCTCCGGTGACAGGTTGCCAGTTGCTGAAGGGTGCCGAGCACATCCTCCACCAGGATGATCCGTTCACCAAGAGGGATTCCTTCCGGCCACTCATCCACGACAGCATACGCACAGCCGGCTTCCAAAGCCTTCTCAGCAAACAAATTGCCGTTGAATCGTTCTCCTCTGAGAGCAAAGAATATGGAGTCCTTCTCACACATCCGGGAGTCGGTAGTGACTGACGGATAGCGTAGAAAGATAGAATAAAGATCATTCGTCTGCATAGGGTTTCAGGCTGTCACGATTGCTTCAGATATTCAGTTTGCGTGCGATCGCAGCAGGAATCGCATCCCTGTGCAAGACCACGCTGAGTGTCTTGTAACTGACAAAAGGATAGGAGGCATACCATAATCCCTTGTAAGGGCCTGTCTCGCCCCATGAATTCTTCACCATGAAGAACTTGTTCCCATTCTGATCTTTGGCAATTCCGTAGATCTGCATGCCGTGATCATCGGTGGTGGCATAGTTATCGAACGACTCCTGACGCATATCCTGTGTGATCATCTTCTCTTTTAGCAACTCCTTGCCGATGCGTGACCGGATGTCGGCATCCTTCTCGCGGCTGCTGAGGCCAAGCCACTTAGCCTGGTCGCTACCGGCGTTTTCAGAAGCCTCCTCATCGGGGATGATGGCGATGCCGTCACGGGAAAAGCCGGCTTCGCTCACATCCGACGCCCAGGCAACGGTGAAGCCGTTCATCACGGCTGACTCTATCACTGTCAACAGCTCATCCATGGGCAAATTGTAAGACAGCGCCCAGCGCCAGTTGTCGGGGACCTCTACAGCAAAAGGCCGGTAAAAGGGATGATGGGTGAATGAAGTGAGTGAGATATAATCCTCCTGCTTCAAGCCCAGCTCAGCAGCAAAGGTGTGGGGCGTATATTCTTTCCCGTTATGGGTAAACTTCTCAGGTACTTCTCCCAGGTAGCTGTCCAGGATACCTGAGATTCCCTTGCTCCAAACCGGTGAAAGAGTGCGGGCACCGATGACGCCATCCATATAACTCTTCAATATCTTATCCAGTTCGCCATGGTTATGCGTCTCCGAACCGTAATGAAGGCCGTGGTATGCCTCATCGGGCATCACCCCATAGGTGTCGAGGGTCTCGATCACATCGGCAAAAGAGCCACCGGGAGCAAAGTTGAGGTTACCGTGCAAACGGGCATGCTTCATTGCCTTATCCTCATAATTTCTTCTCACGATATACATCTCAGAGAGATCAAATGAACCTTTTCCCAGGCGGAGTAACTCAGACTCAAGGAATCCGACTCCTGAGAAGCTCCAGCAGGTGCCGGTACTGGATTGGTTTTTCACGGTTGTGATCGGATTCTCCTTGACCACTTCAAACTGATATGCACTCTGTGCCATCATCATTCCTGCGCCCAGCAACAGGAAAAGGGATAAAAACAATTTTTTCATGAAAACAATTTTGATTCGATAATTTGGTTCATTCATAGCAGGAGCAGAGGTGAACTGCACCCTTTCACAAAGTTAAGAGAAAATAGGGGAAAAACATCCATTTTTTAGACGTTTCTTCCACTCAACAGTGGAAAAATGATGTACCTTTACCCACTCATTAAAACAGTTTATATGGACGATCTGACTCCAAAGAAAAAAAAGAGCCGTAAGGGATGGTCCCTGTTTTTCGGCATCTTGATCCTTGCTCTTGGCATATTTGTGTATGTCCGTTACTACTACGTGTTCGGCACGGGTGTGAAATCAGGAGAGCTCAATTACCTGGTCTACAAGGGTGTGATCTTCAAGACCTATGAAGGGAAACTGATCCAGTCGGGTTTTCGTGCAGATATGCCGGGAGGTCTCCAGTCCAACCAGTTCGATTTCTCGGTGGAAGACAAGGAGATTGCACAGCAACTGATGGTTGCCGGCGGCAAGATTGTGCAACTGCACTACCGCGAATATTTCGCCCCTATTCCATGGCGGGGATACACCAAGTTCATTGTCGACAGCATTATCACCATCGAAGAGAAGCCGGTCGATCCGGTGACAGAAAAAGAACTGACACCCTACATCCTCGAATCGATGTAAGCAAGTGATCTATGGCACAGAAGAAGTACTATGTTGTCTGGCAGGGAGTCAAACCCGGGGTGTATGACTCCTGGGATGCCTGTAAGGCACAGGTCACAGGATATGAACAGGCACTCTACAAATCCTTCTCCTCACGGGTTGAGGCAGAACAGGCATACAGCGACAACCCATGGAAACACCTTGCCACAAAGAAGAAAGCTGAACGTGACGGCTCTGCTTCGAATAGATCCATCATCAGGCAGAGCCTGGCTGTGGATGCTGCCTGCAGTGGGAATCCCGGGCGCATGGAATATCGTGGTGTATGGGTAGAGGACGGAACAGAACTCTTCCGTGTGGGGCCAATTGATGAGGGCACCAACAACATAGGCGAATTTCTGGCAATCGTACATGCGCTGGCCCTGTTGCATAAAAGCGAGAAACCAACGCCAATATATACCGACAGCGCAAATGCGCTTAAATGGGTAGCAAAGAAGAAATGCAACACAAAGTTGAAACAATCTGATCGCAACAAGCTTTTGTTCGAATGGATTGAACGGGCAGAAAAGTGGCTGCGTGAGAACCATTACACCAATCCGATCCTGAAGTGGGAAACAAAACAATGGGGAGAGATACCAGCCGACTTCGGACGCAAGTAGTAGTGAAAGAGCACAGCTCATCATTATTTTTTTGTGACAATAATCCTAATTTACAACCAAAAAACAGTTATCTTTGCCCCATAATTGCTTTCGGAGGAATGCTATTATCTATGAACGAAGGAGAGCGGTTCAGACTTGCAAAAAAGGAACGGATCAGCGGCGAGAAACGGATTGAATCCCTCTTTGCCAATGGCAGTTCCTTTATGGCCTACCCCTTTAGGGTGGTATGGCTGAGAAGTGATGCAGGTTCTGCGACATGGGCATCGGTGATGGTCAGCATCCCTAAGAAAAGGCTGAAAAAGGCTGTAGACCGTAATCGGATGAAAAGGCTCACCAGAGAAGCTTACCGGCTGCACAAGCAACATCTCACCGATCTGCTTAAGGCTGGCGGGGATCACCTGGAGATCGCATTCATATATGTCAAGGATGAAACAAGTGACTTTATCACCGTTGAGAAGGGGATCGTGAAAGCGATCAGGGAACTGGGAAGATTCAATGAAACAACAACATGAAACTATTGAAGGATCTTCTGACTTGGATATTGTTACTCCCCGTCTATTTTTACCGGGCTGTCATCTCACCACTTACACCGCCCAGCTGTCGCTACACGCCTAGCTGTTCACAGTATACGATAGAAGCATTGAAGAAACACGGCCCTATCAGAGGGTTCTACTTGTCAACAAAGCGCATATTAAGTTGCAATCCCTGGGGAGGATCGGGTTACGACCCCGTACCGGAACCCCGGCGCAGAAAAGAGAAGTCGAAAGCAGAGGAACACTAACGTATGGAATTTTACGACGTACACACACATCAGATTTTTCTCGAAGAGAACGATGACCCTTATCACTCGTGTATCTTCGATGTATACCCCCTTGAGTTTGAAGTAGCCAAAGAATCCTACAACCGTCACGCTTTTTCCTGTGGCATCCATCCCTGGTACTCGGAGGATAGTGACACACAAATGGCCTACCTGAATGAAATTGCTCCCAACGCCCGTATCATCGCCATCGGCGAGACCGGTCTGGACCGTCTGAAAGGACCTTCCTTCGAGATACAGATACCGGTCTTCAAGAAACATATCGAGTTGTCGGAGAGACTGGGCAAACCGGTGATCATCCACTGCGTGAAAGCGTGGGAGGAGCTGATCCGGGTGAAACGAGAGATGCGCCCCACACAACCCTGGATCATCCATGGCTACCGTGGTAAGCCGGAACTGACAGAGCAGTTGATTCGGGAAGGGTTTCTCTTCTCGGTGGGGGACCAGATCAACGTCGACTCCATGCAGGTGATTCCGCCAGATGCGTTGTTCTGCGAGACCGATGAAGATGAGATGTCGATCCGCGATGTGTACCAGCAGGCAGCACACTCACTCAACATGGATCTGGAGGTGTTCGCATCACAGATCACTGAGAATGTCAGAAGGGTTTTCCCCACACTGGAACCACCCAGGCCCTATGACCGTGATCAGGAAGAAGAATCGGACTGAAATGAGTCAGCCATCAACGAACAAGCCGGTGAATACAATGAGATTCACCGGCTTGTTTATGATTTAAGCTGCCTCTATGTTTTTGGAATATCAGCTATGATGTTTGTGGTTATCCTTGATGAAAGCCTCCAGTGCGGCGGCCATAGAGGGATAATCGGGTTGAGGTGCCATACAGTCGAGACGCAGACCCACCTCCTCCACCGTTTTCGCAGTCGTGTGACCAAAGCTGGCGATAGCCATGGTACCCTGTTTGAAATCGGGGAAATTGGAGAGGAGCGAATGAATGCCCAGCGGACTGAAAAAGATGATCATATCGTAATCAAGTTTCTCATCGGCCTCGAAATCATTGCTTACCGTGCGATACATCACACTCTTGGTGTAATTGATCTTTTTGTCGTTGAGGAAATTGCACACTTCATCGTTGTGCTCTTCCGGAACGGGATAGAGAAATTTCTCCTTGCCATGCTTGGTAAAAGCATTGCTGAGACCATCAATTTTGCCGGTCTGACTGAAGAAAATCTTTCGTTTCCGATAAACGATGTATTTCTGCAGATAAAGTGCTACCGTCTCAGAGACACAGAAATATTTCATGGTCTCGGGAATGGTAATCTTCATCTCTTCGCAGATAGAGAAGAACTTATCGACAGCGGTACGGGCGGTGAAGATTACTGCCGTGAAATCGAGAATATTGATTCGCTGTTGACGGAACTCTTTGATGGTAAGACGTTCTACCTTGATGAAGGGGTAGAAATGCACCTCCAGATGATACTTCTCCGCAAGATCGTAATAGGGAGACCTTTCACTGTTGGGCTTGGGTTGTGAAATCAGAATTTTCTTAACTTTTCGGCTGTTCATATAATATTTATTCCTGCAATATTTATCATTGAAAGCACTCCTTTATAGAATAGCAACCAGGGCGCAATTTCAGTGCCGCAAAGATACACAAAAAAATAGAACCAGCCGATTTTATTATTAACAAAAATGTTTAATAACTCAATGATTATGACCAGTCGACTGAGAATAAAAACAACTGCAAAGAGAACCAGCATAAGCTGTTTCAATTCCGGCAGAAACAGAAAACAGATTGCCGGCAGGAAGAGGATGAGACCAATCAGTTCGATCAGACGGGTATATTGAGTAACCCAGTTTTTCATATCTACCGGAAGGAAGAATGTCCCGATAATCCTGTAGGCAATGATCTTTACGCCTGCCAGCAGCGTGATGTTTGTCAGTATGAGAGTAAAAGCAATCAACTGCTCAGAAGCCATATAGGAGGAGATGCCATAGTCCCACAAAGCATGAAAAATCAGAATGCTGGTGATCAGCATTGTCTGAAAGAACAAAAACAGCTCACCCCATGCTTCGGTAATGGTTACCTGTTCTTTTCGGATGATTAGCGGAGGTCTGAATGTAGTGAACATACTCCTGAAATTCCCTGTAAAGGATGATCCTTCCCTACGATAAAAAAAAGCTAATAAGAGAAAACAGAGCAGGAAGAGCAGGAAAAAGAGTGTTTGCACCACAGTAGCAGAAGATATGGGATTACCGGGATAGAAGTTGTTGAGCGACTGTAGGGAGGCATTCAGGGTGGTGTCAGGGTCAAAGAAAAGACGGCTGCTGTCGGTAGGAAGAAACGCATAATCACCCAACTCCGGGAGGGAGGAGAAGGGCAAAACAGATTGCTCTTCGGCTCTCACTATTTGGGAGGGAAGCATTGCAGCACTATCTGTAAAGATGACCGGTTGTCTCATCCAAAAAAAAGTCTCTCGTCACAAAGTTACGACTCTTTTTGCGGATATTTGGCATAAGAGGGATTCCAGTCAGGAAAAACTTCCAGCATGGGTATTACCTCATCGGGCGTGGCAGCTACCTGCCACATCTCACGGTAATCGTCCCGCATAAACCTTTCACTGATCATTCTTTCGAAGAAAGCCAGCAGGGGATCATAATAATGATTGGTATTGAGAAGAATGATGGGATGTCGGATGAGGCCCAATTGCTTCCAGGTGATGATCTCTGCCAGCTCTTCCAGGGTACCCATACCACCCGGCAACGCAACAACGGCATCAGAAGCATTCGCCATCAGTGCCTTCCGTTCATGCAGGCTATCGGTCACAATGATTTCACTGAGATGATCATGTCCCCATCCGGCTTCAACCATAAAGCGGGGGATGATACCCTTCACTCTCCCTCCATGGTGCAATACTGCATCATTGAGCGCTCCCATCAGACCCTGTTTCCCCGCGCCGTTGATGCAAGTGATCCCATTCAGAGCGAATAATTCGCCCAAACGGGATGCTGCCGTGGTATAGACCGGTTGTATCAGGTTGCTGGAAGCACAGTAAACAACAACGTTACAGTCCGAATTCTTTTTTGATCTTCTCCACATGATTCAAAGCCTCCCAGGTGAACAGCTCCACCTCCATTATTCTTGGTTCAGGCATGTAGCGCGATTTGAACTCCTTCATCACTTTCTGCGGGGAACGTCCCATGTGACCATAGGATGCCGTTTCAAAATAGATGGGGTTGCGCAGTTTCAACTCTTGTTCAATGGCGCGGGGCTGCAGGCTAAACATTGTCCTGATCTTCCTGGCTATCTCCCCATCCGACATCTTCACGTTGCTCTTGCCGAAGGTATCCACGAAGACACTGATCGGTTCATCCACGCCGATGGCGTAGGAGAGCTGAATCAACATCTCATCGGCAATACCGGCTGCCACCATGTTCTTTGCAATGTATCGGGCTGCATAGGCTGCCGAGCGGTCTACCTTCGAAGGATCCTTGCCGGAAAAAGCCCCACCACCATGGGGTGCCTTACCACCATAGGTGTCAACGATGATCTTTCTCCCGGTAAGACCGGTGTCACCGTGTGGGCCGCCAATCACAAACTTACCGGTAGGGTTGACGTGATAGGTGATCTCGCCCTCGAACAGCTTCTGAATATCCTTTCGTCCCTTGTACTGCGCTCTCACGCGCGGGATCAGAATCGTCTTCACATCTGACCGGATGCGCGACTGCATCCTTTTGTCGGCCTCAATCTGAGCCTCATGGCTGTTACCGCGTGGCATCTCGAACTCATCATGCTGCGTGGAGATCACGATGGTATCGATGCGTTGGGGAACACCCTGGTCGTTATACTCGACCGTCACCTGCGATTTCGCATCGGGGCGCAGGTAGGGCATCAGCTCCGGTTGGTTCTTGCGGATGTTGGCCAGCTCCATCATCAGTGCGTGACTCAGGTCGATGGGCAGTGGCATGTAGCTCTCCGTCTCGTTGGTGGCGTAACCGAACATCATCCCCTGGTCACCGGCACCCTGCACATCGGCATCAACACCGCGATTGATGTCATCCGATTGTTCATGGATGCTTGAGAAAACACCACACGACTCCGCTTCAAACCGATACTCACTTTTGGTATAACCGATCTTGGTGATCACCTGACGTGCCACCTCTGCCACATCGACATAAGTTTTCGACTTCACTTCACCGGCCAGCACCACCTGCCCGGTGGTCACCAGCGTCTCACAGGCAACCTTTGACTCGGGGTCATAGGCCAGGAACTCATCCAGCAGGGCATCTGAGATCTGATCGGCCACTTTATCGGGATGTCCTTCCGATACCGACTCGGAGGTAAAAAGATAATTCATACAATATATATTTTAACAGGGCTCACCATTCGGCTCAGGCACCTACCAGGAAGTCCATGAGAACAGCATCACCCATAAGTAATTAAAATGTCAAAAATATGGAGGAGGACAGAAATACCGAGGCAAGAGAAAAGAGAAATGCAACTATCGTTTTAGCATTTTTTTCTGTGGTTGCAAGCAGTTCAAATCTGTCCACATCTTCATTACGGGGACAAAGATAATCAATTAATGACAAAGAGGTGCAGAATATTGGTTAAAATAAACTCCCCCTTATGGGTGATTCCTTCAGCCATTCCTCCCCAATAACGACCTGACCTGAAAACAAAACAGCCAGATAATACGTTATATAACAGTTGAATTAACGATTAAAAACGCGCCCCCATGGAACTACGCTCACCTGAATCATTCTGGCTTTTGAAAAACGGAATCCTATACAGTTATCCTTCATTGCAGGAAAATGTGGAATGCGACATCACCGTCATCGGGAGTGGTATCACCGGTGCACTGATCAGCCATACCCTCCACCGTGCGGGCTACAGGACAGTGGTGATTGACAAGCGGGATGTGGCTAACGGCAGCACCTCAGCCACGACCTCCATGCTACAGTACGAAATTGACGTGCCTATGCACAAGTTAGCTGACATGATCGGTGAGGAGGGTGCAGTGACCTGTTACCGGGAAGGTATCACCTCCATTGAAGTCCTGGATCTACTGCTCAAAAAAGAGAAGATAGACGCCGGTTTTGAAAGGAAGAAATCACTGCAGGTAGCTCACTCTGAGAAAAGCATATCCGATTTGGAAAGAGAATACCAATACCGAAAATCGCATGGTTTCAATGTTGAATGGCTCACCACAAAACAGATCCGGGAGAGATACCATATGGAAACGCTACCCGGTATTCTCTCCGATGAAGGTGCATCCATTGATGCTTTTCGTGCGGCACATGAGCTGATCAACCGCAACCATCACAGTGGCATGCAGGTATACGACCACACACCCATCAAAGAAATTCAATACGAACCCGATCATGTAAAGATTATTACCGATGACGGATTTCAGATTCACAGTAAGCGGGTGGTCTTCTGCACTGGTTTCGAGACCTTACGCATGTTCCGAAAGAAATATGCAGATGTGATCAGTACGTTTGCATGCGTGAGTGAACAGTCATTCGGTCTCTATCCGCAATTGAAAGATCTCCTGATCTGGGATACGGATGACCCCTACATATACATGCGGACTACTGATGACGGTCGGTTACTGGCAGGAGGTGAAGACATCCCCTTCAAATACAACCGGGTAACTGAAAAAATGAAAAACAGGAAAATTGACAGATTAATTAAAAAGATTGAGAAACTATTTCCCTCCCTCACTTTCATAGAAGACTACACATGGGCGGGTGCTTTTGGGGTAACAAAGGATGGCCTTCCATTTATCGGAGAGCATCCTGATTTTCCCAATGCCATCTTTGTGCTGGGACTGGGAGGAAACGGGATCACTTTCTCAGTGCAGGGTATGGATCTGGTTCTCAAGATCCTGGCTGGCGAGGATGATCCCCTGCTGCACTATTATCGTTTCGACCGGTAAACCAACCTCTTTAGAGTATCTGCTGTTCCCTTAACCACTCTTCCAGGTTGACATCATCCGTGAGATGTAATGCATGGAACCCCAACTGACGGGCGGTCTCAATATTGGCTGCATTGTCGTCAATAAAAAGAGACTCTTCCGGAATGAGAGCATAGCGCGTTAGCAATATCCGGTACAATGCCGGATCGGGTTTCGCAATCTTCTCGCTACCCGAAACCACAATCCCCTCAAGATCCTTGAAAAACGCATAACGCTGCATGGCTATCGGTATCGTCTCGGCCGACCAGTTTGTGAGGCCATACACCCGATATCTCTCTTTGAGCGGTTTAATCAGTCGCACATGCTGATCGATGGTGCCACCCAGCATCTCCTCCCACCGACCGTAATAATAGCCTATCTCTTGTGCATACTCCGGATGCTGTTCCTGCAACTCCCTGGTTGCATCCTCCAGTGAGCGGCCGGCATCCTGTCTCATGTTCCAATCATACCGGCAGATATGGGAAAGGAAATAGTGCATCTCCTCCTCTGTTTCAAACACCTTACGATAAAGATAAACCGGATTCCAGTCGATCAGCACCCCGCCAAAATCGAACACAATATTATTGATTTTTCGCATCCTTTTTTCTAGTATTTTTTCGGGCTACAAGATAAGGTTTTTTTTGCAGAAGCAATCAGGCTGAGCCATCATTCATCCCACCTTCAATAAGAGTTCCAACACTGTAACAATTCCGATCATGTCAAAAAAAAGAGAAAACGGCTGTAGACAGTCATTAATTTGCCTATTTTTGTGCTTCTATAAAACAAACAGAATCTCTTTGAAAGCAGATAGAAAACGTTTTTTCTCATATATTACCATCTCCCTCATGCTGGCAGCCATTGTCGCCTCTTGTGGCACCAGTCGATCTGTTTTCGACAGATCGGCCAACGACCTGGCGGACAAACTGATCAACAATGCCAGGAAGTACCTGGGCAAACCCTATCGTTATGCGGCCAGAGGCCCATATGCATTCGACTGCTCCGGATTTACCTCCTACCTGTTCGGATCATTTGGCTACGATCTTGCATCCAGCTCAGCTGAACAGGAGAGACAATTCCCTACAGTTGAAGAGATAAATGAACTCAAAAAAGGAGATCTGGTCTTCTTCGAGGGGAGAGCCCGCAACGGTGTTGTGGGGCATGTGGGGATTGTTACGGAGGTGAGATCAAACGGGATATTCAAATTCATTCATGCATCCACCAGCTACGGCGTGATCATCTCCTCTTCCAATGAACCCTATTATGCGGCACGTTACCTGCGCGGTGGCAGGGTACTGAAAGAGATTGCAGCACTAACGGCCGGTGAAGTTCAACAGCAGGAGAGAAAAAAGAGACCCGGGATATTGTCGCCCTTTACAAAAACACAAAGTAACACAGTCAGAAAGAATAGGAATCCGGCAGGTGAGGATGGAAAGAAATATGCATCAGTGGTTCTGACTAAAAATGAGCCGCTGATAAATGCACCACAGAAAGAGGCCCGGTCTGATAAACAAGGAGGCAGTAAAAGCAGGGCATTCAATGATGCATACAACTACGCAATATTGAGAGAAGAGAGCGCAACATTGCCCGATCCGATTGCAATGGAGATTGTATAGAAGAGAGGTATCCAATAGAGATCATGCGTAACTCTCGCATCTTTTGTGTACTTTTGCATCTCGGAATAAATTAAACCAGTACAACTATGATAACGGCAGACCAACTGAAAGATGTGTTGGAGCGCGAGCACGCGCTGAGGGGGTATCTTTGACGTCGATACAAAGATTATCCAATTAGAAGAAGAAGAACTACGAACCCAGTCGCCCGATTTCTGGAACGATGCCAAAGCAGCTGAGACACAGATGAAAGTGGTCAGGGAGCTGAAGTTCTGGATCAACGCCTATCAGGAGGTGAAGGCTGCGGCAGATGAGCTACAGCTTGCCTTCGATTTCGTGAAAGAAGGTATTGTCACTGAAGAGGAGGTAGATCACCAGTATGCCGAAGCAATCCGGATGATCGAAGATCTGGAGATGAAGAATATGCTTCGCAGGGAAGAAGACAAGCTGGGAGCAGTTCTGAAAATCAATGCCGGTGCCGGTGGCACCGAAAGTCAGGACTGGGCTTCAATGCTCTTCCGGATGTATCAGCGCTGGTGTGAGGACAAGCACTACAGGACCACTGTCACCAACTGGCAGGATGGCGACGACGCCGGCATCAAAACCGCCACCCTTCAGGTGGAGGGAGAGCTGGCATACGGTTTTCTGAAAAGCGAGAACGGGGTACATCGCCTGGTGCGTGTCTCCCCATACAATGCACAGGGCAAACGAATGACCTCCTTTGCTTCGGTCTTCGTGGTACCCCTGGTAGATGACACCATCGAAATTGAGGTCAATCCGGCCGACCTGAGTTGGGATACTTTCCGTTCCTCCGGTGCGGGTGGCCAGAATGTGAACAAGGTGGAGACCGGCGTACGCCTCCACTACCTTTACAAGGATCCTGACACCGGTGAAGAGCAGGAGATCGTGATAGAGAATACCGAGAGTCGCTCCCAGATGGGGAACCGCGAGAATGCCATGCGGCTCCTCAAGTCGCAGCTCTATGAAATGGAGCTGGAGAAGAGACGTGCAGCGCAAGCGGCCATCGAGGCGGGGAAGAAAAAGATTGAATGGGGTTCACAGATCCGCAGCTATGTCTTTGATGACCGACGGGTGAAAGATCACCGCACCAACTATCAGACATCCGACGTCAACGGAGTGATGGATGGTGATCTGGATGACTTCATCAAGGCTTACCTGATGGAGCAGGGCGGCGAGTAACCTTCTGTGAGAGAATCACCGGCTACCGACAATCCGAATAGTGCAAAGTCGTACTTCACCGGGTCTTCCCGATCGAAGCGACGAAGTGATTCGGTGAGCTGCCATGCTGTCTTCCAGTCGGTCTGCCTGCGTGTGATCAGCCCCAGTGCCCGGGCGGTACGATCCACATGGAGATCGAGGGGACAGATCAGCTCCCTTTGTGGAATTCTTTTCCAGATGCCAAAGTCCACACCTCTCTCATCACTGCGCACCATCCACCGCAAATACATGTTCAGCCGCTTGCAGGTTGCATTGCGGGCAGGGGATGCCACATGTTTTCTTGTCCGCACCGGTGCATAGGGATCGTTGAAGAAGGTATGCTGAAAACGAATCAATGAATCTTCGATGGATTGAAAATGATCCTGCCCGGACAAAAAGGCATCCTCCAATGAATCAAAGCGAGAGTAGTGTCTTTGAAGAAAACGGATGAAGAAAAGCAGATCTGTATCATTGAAGGTACGATGTTTGAAACCCAGCAATCCCCGCAGATCCTCTTTTCCATGTTCTCTTACAAAACGGAAGGGTTCATTTCCCATTCTTCCCATCAGTTCGCGACTCTTGGCGAGAATGGTCTTACGTTGTCCCCAGGCCAGTAGAGCAGCAAAGAGACCTGCTATCTCCCGATCCTGTCTCTCTGCGAAGAGATGGGGGATGGCAATAGGATCATTTCCGATGAATGAGGGTTGGTTGTATTGATTGGCTTTTTCATCAAGAAATCTTTTCAGCTCAAACATGACAGATGGGATTTATTTCACTGCAAATGTACCTCTATTTCTTAAAATATCTTACATTTGTAACACTGTTTACTCACCTTGCGGATAATGAATGAATCAACCGGATATGACCGCAGGAAGCAACAGGCAGGATTGCAAATGGTCAAAATCTGAAACCGCATCACCTCATGAATCGTCCCTTCTCCTTATCACATTCACTTTACAAGAGCATATTAATGCTCGTTGCCGGCATCCTTTCCCACACCACCATGGCACAAATCAGTCATGGGGGTAAACCGCTACCGCTCCAGAGTGTGGCGAATGTGCGGTCTGCGGCAGATACCACCAAGCTGTTCGTGGTGATGCCCCCCATCAGCAATGAGGCGGAATTATGGCGGTCGGCACAGGAGGAGTCATCATTCAGGAGTCTGCATTTTGCACACAAGTTTCATCAGCACCTACGTCCCGACAATGCGGGCATCACCTTCCATTGGGGCAACATGAAGGTATGGCGGGTAGGCATCCGCTCCAAAGGAGCCTACTCACTCAACATTCTGTTCTCGAAATTCAGACTTCCCGCGGGAGCCAGCGTGTTTGTCTACAACAGTGATCAGACAGAGATACTGGGCTCTTTTACAGAAGAGAACAACAGCGAGCTGAACCTTCTGCCAATACAGCCAATCGGAGGGGAGGAGTTGATTGTGGAATATCAGGAGCCACTGGATGCATCTTTTCCCGGTGAGATAGAAATCGGGGAGGTGAACCATGACTTCAGAGGGATCTTTCGTGCTACCGAACCCCGGGACCCGACACAAAAGTGTCACCCCAACATTGTCTGTTATCCGGAAGATATCCTTCCCGGAAGTGGTGTGGTGGGGCTGATCATCAATGGGACCACCTATTGCACCGGATCACTTACCAACAACACGGGAGAGGACGGGACCCCCTACCTGCTGACAGCTACACACTGTCTTAATAACGATTATGATGCACGGTTTCTCGCCAATCGCAAGTATGACATGATTGCCGGGACCATCGTTGCATTCTTCCACTACCAGTCACCTCTTTGTTCTACCGATATCAGGGGACCGTTACAGATGACGCTGGCATCTGCCGACTCGGTATTGATCAGCGAAAGACATGATATCTCCCTGCTACAGTTTAAACAACCACCGCCAGCGGCGTATCAGCCCTATTACCTGGGATGGGATGCCACCACAACACCCCAGGGGCCGTTCCATGGTCTCCATCACCCCAATGGAGGCATCAAAAAGGTAGCTGTTGATGCAGGGCCGTTGTCTATCACCTCCTTCACCGCACCCAAATACAACATGGAGCCAAACGCTCATTGGTCTGTGAATGCGTGGGACACCGGAGCCACTGAAGGGGGCTCTTCGGGATCACCTCTGTTGGACGGGGAAAAACGCATTGTTGGCACACTCACCGGAGGTGTTTCCATGTGTTCCTCACCGCGGGGGCCGGACATCTATGCTTCACTTAGAAAATTCTGGAATGTTGCCGGATCGCTGGAGAATCCAAACCCCATCCAATACTATCTCGATCCCCTGGGCTCCAACACAACGCAGTTGAAAGGTTATCAACCTCATGCCGGTAACCCCTATAGCAGAAGTATGAACTTCAATGTAGATGAAAAACCGGTGGAAACAATCCATCAATCGGCATCAATGTTTGCCACGAACAATACATTCGGATACAGCGAGTTTGCTGAAGAATATCATGCCGAGGAAACCGTTACACTGGAAGGGGTGTTTGTCTCATCTCCAGCTTTAAGCAACATGTTCCACAATGATATCAGAATCAGGGTCTACACCGGAATGGAGAAGCCCGAACGTCTGGTATACGAGCAACCCTATCATTACAGTTACCGCTATTTTGGCAGCAATGGCTTTTCCCAAGCCACACGTGACATGACACACAGCGTGGAAAACTACATCTCATTTGACTCACCGGTCTCACTTACCGGGACATTCTACATCTCCTATTATGATGCAAACGGCACTCCTGAAGGATTTACCGTCTTCAATGCTGAACCCCGCAAGATTGGTTCAGGAAAGGTGTCTACCGCCTGGATGAAGAACAACTACGGGTGGGAACGATCATCCGAAAGCATGGAGAACCCCATTAACACGTCACTCCTTATCGCACCCTACCTGGTCGGGCAAAAAAATGTATCGGTACCTGTTGACAGGGAAGAACCGGAGATCACAGCCTATTATGCAAGTGAAGTAAACCGCATCTTCATTGAATCAAACTATGAACTGTTGGAATGGGAGATCTTTTATGTTTCCGGTCAGAAGATAATGGGAGCAAGAGCGGACATCAGTATCAACAGGACATCCCTTCCGGTAGCTCATCTGCCAAAAGGAGTTTATATCGTACGGGTAAAAACTGCTGACGGCACCCTGACTGCCAGGAAGGTGCTGGTGATCTAGCAGCGCCCGACTACTTTTTCACGGGAAGGTCTTCCTTCCCCTTTATATCAACTTCAACAGCCGGGACAATGATATCACCGACAGATGCTTCTTCTCCTGCGTCAGGATCCCCTCCTTCTACACCTTCTTTCTGTCCCGTACGTTCAATCTGCTCTTTGAGGTAGCTGGAGATAATGTCATTCCCGGATGTAGCATTCTCTTTTCCCTCTACCCGCTTGTACTCATTCGCAACAGGCTCCTCCTTGGGGCGGGGAACCACTTTCTTTTGTACGATCAGACGGTCACCGATATCGATCCGTGTATTTCGTAAACCATTCCAGGCTTGCAGCTGCGAAACGCGGACACCATTCAGCTGCGCGATCTCTCCCAATGTGTCACCCTTTCTTACACGGTAGTAATGATTGACTGTCTCCCCATCTCCTCCGGCACTTTGTTGCGCCGTAAGTTCATTTGGATGGTTGGGTGAAGAGACAACTGCCTTTTTGCCCACCACCAACAGTTTCCCAATCCCGATCCTGCTTGACTTAAGCCCGTTCCAGGACTTAAGCTGTGTCAACGTGATTCCCTGTCTGCGGGCAATGGTTGAGAGGTTATCCCCTTTCCTGACACGATAGTAGACATTCTCACCGTTCCCGGAGGTCAGGTCGCCATTGTTCAAAAAGTTATCGGTATTTGAACGGTGGGGATGATAAATCGTGCTGTTGTAGGCAAGGATCTCGTTGTGTCGATCGACAAATGCATACATCTTCTCTGATGGAAGCACCAATGCATAGGGTCTGAAATTACCGGGAACCACATCTTTTATAAACTGCGGATTGAGACGTCTCAGCTCTTCGACCGGTATCTCCAGTACCGCTGACACCTGATTAAGATGCAAACGTTCATTCACATGTACCGTATCAAGTGCTGTGAGAGAGACTTGCGTATGTGCCGGACAGATGTTGTGATCGGCGTAATGATGCATAATGTAATTGGCTGCGATAAAAGCAGGTACGTACCCTCTTGTTTCACGCGGCAACCTGTAATAGATCTGCCAGTAGTCGTGCTTGCCGCCACTGCGGGCAATTGCCTTGTTCACATTTCCCGGACCACAGTTATAGGCTGCAATTACCAGGTTCCAGTCACCATAGATGGCATACAGATCTTTCAGATAACGTACCGCCGCTTCCGTTGCTTTGTAGGGATCTCTTCTCTCATCCACCAGACTGTTCACCTCAAGTCCATATCCTTTACCCGTACGCAACATGAACTGCCAAAGCCCGGTGGCACCCACTCTCGACCTGGCAACGGGATTCAGTGCCGATTCAATCACAGGCAAAAATTTCAGTTCCAGTGGCAGCCCTTCTCTGTCAAGTGCTTGTTCAAATAATGGGAAGTAATAGTCACCAAGGGCAAGCATATAACTCACCTGTTCTCTTCTGCGGGTAGCATACATCTCAATGTATCGCTTCACCACACTGTTGAAAGAGAGCTCCATCACAGTGGGCATTTTGTGAAGCCGTGCGATATAGACCGAATCGGGAAACGGCACATTCTCTCCTCTCCTACACTCTTCATCACTCGCAGCAAGATCGACCTGCCAGTCTCGTAGCAGATCGCTTAGTTGTCCGGTCATGCTTTCCGGAAACACAATGGCATTGTCGGTGATGGTGTCATTCTCTGCCGCTGCCGGCTCTTGCGCTATTATATAAGAAAACAGCCATAAAAAGCAGAGTGCAAACAGGATTATTCTTTTCATACGATCAGTTTTTTTTCTGGTCCTCCATGCAACCCTTAAAGGGAAACAAATGCGGTGATGCATCCTGCATGAGACGTTTCTAAAAATTAAAGCTAAGCTGCAATCCATAGGAGGACGCAGCCATCATACCGGACTGCTGCTCTCTGAGAACAGCTGGTGCCACCCGCATTGAAAGATCGGTACTCATGTCAAAATCAAACAACTGGGCATCCACATAGGAATCAACCATGGCCAGCATATACAAAGCAACGGTACCGATGATGCTGAGATCACGGTAATACCGGTAATAGTCTTTTCTTTTCTGCAGTACGTCAGTGAACCATTTCTGGTCAATTGTATCGGGATCCCTGCCATAGGGAATGAAATTATGCCATCGATGGGTATCGGGATTACTGTCCATGATATCCTGGTACCCCCCCAGATAATCGCGATACAACCCGTTGTTCCAGGTAATCGCATAGGTGAACCCCACAAATCCACCGTAAAGAATGGGCAACTTCCAGTATTTGCGGTTGTATATCTGTCCCATACCGGGGAAGAGAGCAGAGTAGATGACCGCTTTGCGGGGTGAGGGCCTAAAAAGATGAGAGGGAGCAAAGAGGGCGTCAGAAACGCTCTTTTCAAGCAGCGTATCTGACTGCAACAGGAGCTGGTCACCTACCGGGTTTACCAGTGTGTCAACCTGGGTGACAAGCGTGTCCGTTTCACCCGGCAGGTTCGTTACTGAATCTACAGGTAAGGGTAAACTTAAGAGCTGTGGCTCACGGGGTAGGAGATCCTGCGCCGGCATTACAAAACACCCAATGGTACACAACAGACCAATCAGAATTCCTGCACCCTTCATCCTGCACTTATTTTTTTATGTTGTCGAACATCACGATCAATCGTTCCAGCTCTTCGGGTGAGCGGAAGGGGATGGTGATCCTGCCCTTACCGTTTTTGTTGCAGGTGAACTGCACTTCGGTACGGAAATAAGCAGAGAGGTGCTCTTTCAGCACATCAAACTCACCGGACTGCATCTGAGCCGACAGACGTTTTTTTGCGCTTTTCCGGTCGACCGGTTTCCCAACATCTCCCTGCTCATTGAGTTCACGTACCATCATCTCTACTCTCCGTACCGAGAGTCCCTCCTCGAGGATTTTGTTGTAGACGCCGAGTTGCGATACAGGATCCTCAATGGTCACCAGAGCACGCGCATGTCCCATATCAATTTTCTTGTCCTTCACGGCCATCTGCACCTCAGCGGGCAACTTCAACAGTCTCAGATAATTAGCTACTGTTGCTCTTTTCTTGCCCACTCGTTCACTCAATTGCTCCTGTGTTAGAGAAAGGGTTTCAATGAGGGTCTGATAGGCCAGGGCAATCTCAATAGAGTTGAGATCCTCCCGCTGAATGTTTTCAATGAGCGCCATCTCCATCGTCTCATCGTCAGCGGCAGTCTTGATATAGGCAGGAATGGAGAGGAGCCCGGCCATCTGTGAAGCCCGATAACGTCGTTCACCGGCAATGATCTGGTAGCTATCTTCATCTAATTTACGAAGTGTGACGGGTTGGATAACACCGATCATACGAATAGAAGCAGCAAGCTCCTGCAGCCCCTCCTCACTGAAAGCCCGGCGTGGCTGATCAGGATTGGGTATGATCTTGTCCAGATCCACCTCGCTTATGGAGGAAGATCCTTGTATCTCACTCTCATTGAATGTTATTAAAGCATCCAGACCTCTTCCTAATGCATTTTTTTTTGCCATAGTTCAACAGGTAATGGGTGCAAAGTTAGGAATTTTTTTCGACAAGCTCCTGTGCCAGCTGCATGTGATTGAGAGCGCCCCGAGAACCGGCATCATACATCAATGCCGGCTTGGCATGGCTCTGTGACTCGCTCAGAGTGATGTTGCGCTGTATGACGGTGGTAAAAACCAATTCTTTGAAATGATGCTTCACCTCTTCATAAATCTGGTTGTGGAGACGTAGTCTTGAATCATACATAGTGAGTACAAAACCCTCGATCTCCAGTTGTCTGTTCAGCTTTGATTTGATGATTTTGATGGTATTAAGCAGTTTGCTCAGCCCTTCCAATGCAAAGTATTCACACTGCACCGGGATCATCACCGCATCAGCAGCCGTAAGGGCGTTAACCGTGATAATCCCCAATGAAGGCGAACAATCGATCAGGATAAAATCATAAGTATCTCTGAGTGGATAAAGCAGATCCCGCAATCTCCTCTCCCTGTTCTCCATCTGTACCATCTCGAGCTCTGCCCCCACCAGGTTGATATGGGAAGAGATGATATCGATATGTTCAAAGGGAGTGTGGTGAATCGATTCCTGCGGGGTGCATTTTCCGATGAGCCCTTCATAAATGGTGTTTTTGATGATCTTGATGTCGATACCCAATCCCGAAGAAGCGTTTGCCTGCGGATCGGCATCCACAACAAGAATCTTTTTTTCCATCGCAGCAAGGGATGCCGCGAGATTGATGGTGGTGGTGGTTTTGCCAACTCCCCCTTTTTGATTTGCCAGTGCTATGATCCTACCCATATATCCTCCTTTAAAACACTTTTCGTTAACTCAAAACGAATAACAGCCGTTGAAGCAAAGACAATGAAACCTGGTGGGCTTCAACCGGCCTCTTTGGGGGGCAAAATAAGTAATAAATCAGATAATTCTGTGTTAATTAATGAAAAGGTTCACTATTTTGTTGATAAATCAAAAAAATGAGAGACCCTTATACCTGATTGTTTGTTACAGCAGATCGGTTGTTATTCCCAGATGAAATCAGCATCATTCCCATGCCGGCCCAGCAGATTGTCTTTTTGAAAGAAAAACTGCTCCTCACCAAATGCAGGTACCAGCTCATCAAACCAGGTGGCTTTTTTATCATATTTCGCAAAGAAAGGAATATCGACCAGTTTCGGATTGCGGCACTGGATAAATCGCATTACGAACACCTTTTCACCCTGCACCTCGGTAACTCCCAGTATCTGTATCTTACCGGGATTGGCACTCATACTGGGGCCGCGTACCGTGCGGCTGATACCGCTCACGTTACGATATGCCTTTCGGAAGATGTTCCAGGCCCTCTCCAATGGCACATCAAAAAATGCCTTCGACCCGGTATCGCGCGCCACGAACATATAATAGGGAATCATTCCCAGGTTCACCTGTTCTTTCCACATCGATGCCCAGACCTGAGGATCATCATTGATATGTCTTAACAAAGGAGATTGTGTCCTGATCTGTGCGCCAGTATTGCGGATCCGGTCAATTGCCTGCTTTACCGCATCGGTAGACAGCTCCACAGGGTGATTGAAATGAGCCTGGAAGGCCAGATGCTTGCCTGCTTTGGTCACCTTCTCAAACAGTCGCAACATGTCATCAGCATCCTTGTCGGTAAGGAAACGATAGGGCCAGTAACCCAGCGTCTTGGATCCTATGCGGATGGTATGGATATGCTCATACTCCTTTGTCAGGAGCGGTTCAATATAGGCTGCCATGATATTGGTCTTGGCCGTGAGCGGATCACCCCCTGTGAATAGGACATCACTCACTCTTGTATGCTTTTTCAGGTATCGGTGAAGCAAATCAGCCTCCTTCATGGCGAATTTGAGTTCATTCATCCCGGAGAACTGAGGCCAGCGAAAACAGAAGGTACAATAGGCATGACAGGTCTGTCCCTGGCTGGGAAAGAACAGCACGGTTTCGCGATACTTATGTTGCATGCCATGCAGCTTGATGCCGTCGATAGAGGGCACATTGTGTTCCTGTCCTGCAGGATTGGGATTCAGCTTGAGACGAATCTCATGTACCCTCTTCTTTAATCCGGCCTCATCATTGCTCTCCAGTAACTTCTTCACCTGCTCGTAATGCCCCCTTGAGAGCATCTCCCTGCGGGGGAAGGTGAGCGTGAAGATAGGATCATTGGGCACGTTATCCCAGTTGATCAGCTCCTCTACCACATAATTATTCGACTTGAAAGGCAACACCTGTCCCACAACCCTGATTGCCTCACGCTCCTCATCAGTGAGCTTTTGCAACTGGGGAAGGTCGTTGTAGTTACGAAGAATATAGTTCCTGTATTTTTTATTTTCCATTATGAAGTGATTTATGCATGTCAGTGAACCGCCGGAGATAAAAAAATCCCGTCAGAAAGGGGGATTTACAAGTAAATTTGCGGATCAGAAAAACAAAAATAAGTAAAACGTATCAAAAAGACAAATTCTTCTGATCTTTAATTGCTGTTTTCACGTTAAAAAAAACACTTTGTTTGAATTCAATCCTCAAGGAAAGATTTTTTTCAGAAATAATCACCATTTACAAATATATTGATTACTTTTGCCAACCAATGGGAATGACTTATTCACATACACACTTCCGCAAAGCAACAGACCTGGTCCGACGATGCTTTTAACAAATGCAGGCAACCTGATGCCTGTACTTCTCATGCTTTATACGTCGGTCTGTCGGCGTCCATCAACAACCATTTAATTTTTTATGTTTTAGGATGAATGTAGAAATTCATATAGCCAACAGCAGCTACATAGGGTACGCGCAGGAGATCTGTGACCTGATTTATGAATCGGCACAAGCACGTGGCACCGGCATCGCACGGCGCAGTGCGGAGTATGTGGCAGAAAAGATTGAAGCAGGCAAGGCGGTAATTGCACTCGACGGTGAACAACTTGTGGGGTTTGCCTATATTGAGACCTTCAGCCACAAACGTTTTGTGGCTAACTCCGGATTGGTGGTCCACCCCGATTATCGGAACCAGGGACTGGCAAAGAAAATCAAAAGAAAGATCTTTGATCTCTCACGAAAGCTGTACCCCAACGCCAAAATATTCAGTATCACCACAGGACTGGCGGTGATGAAGATGAACACCGAACTGGGATTTAGACCGGTCACCTTTTCAGAGTTGACCGACGATACGGAGTTTTGGAAAGGATGCCAGGGGTGTCGCAACTATGACATCCTACAACGCAACAGCCATAAGATGTGTCTCTGTACGGGATTATTGTTCGACCCCAAGGTAAAGCCGACACAGGAAGCAAGCTCCTTTGCCCGGAAAGTGGTAAAACCGGTCATCAAGAGAAAGAAAACAAATAAAATGTTTAAGAAATGAAAGAAAAAGTAGTACTGGCATTCAGCGGCGGACTCGACACGTCGTTTTGTGTACCCTGGTTGATGAACGAAAAAGGGCTGGAGGTACATACCGTGATTGTGAACACCGGTGGATTCTCTGCCGAAGAGGCACAACAGATCGAAGAGCGCGCGCTCACACTGGGCGCTGCCTCTCACACCTGCATTGATGCAGTGGACGACTACTATGCCCGTGGCATCAAATACCTGATCTTCGGGAATGTGTTAAAAAACAACACCTACCCGCTCTCCGTCAGCTCGGAGCGTTTCTTCCAGGCGATGGCGGTGCTGGATCATGTGAAAAAAGTGGGGGCACAATCGGTCGCACATGGCAGCACCGGCGCCGGCAACGACCAGGTGCGATTCGACCTGGTGTTCGAGGTGCTGGCCCCGGGGGTGAAGATCATGGCGCCCATTCGTGAACTGTCTCTTTCGCGCCAGCAGGAGATAGACTACCTGAAGGAAAAAGGGTTCGATTTCTCCTGGGAGAAATCGAAATATTCCATCAACCAGGGCATCTGGGGTACCAGCGTAGGAGGTGTGGAGACACTCAAATCCTCCGGCGTGCTCCCCGAAGAGGCTTATCCATCGCAGGTGACGGCAAGCGGTGCTGAGCGCATCGCCATTGGTTTTGAGAAAGGAGAGCCGGTTTCGCTGAACGGGGAGCAGATGAACCCCGTCGCACTGATTCACCTGCTACACAAAATGGCATCGAAATATGGCATCGGCCGTGACGTGCACGTGGGTGACACCATCATCGGCACCAAAGGCAGGGTAGCCTTTGAAGCACCTGCACCGCTGATCATCGTCAAGGCACATCACCTGCTCGAGAAGCATGTGCTCACCAAGCAGCAGCTCTACTGGAAAGATCAGCTCTCCAACTGGTACGGCCAGCTGATGCACGAGGCACAATACCTGGAACCGGTGATGCGCAATATCGAGACCTTCCTTACCGATACGCAGCAATTTGTGACCGGCGAGGTGCAGGTAGAACTACGGCCCTATCATTTTGCAGTACTGGGTTGTTCCAGTGAGTATGATCTGATGAGTTCCCGCTTCGGTGAATATGGTGAATCAAACAAATCCTTCTCAGGAGAAGATGTGGTGGGCTTCACCAGGGTGACTGCCAACCCCCTGAAAATATATTATACCATCCACGATCATGATAAAAGTTAGTATAGTTGGTGGCACAGGATATACGGCAGGTGAACTGCTGCGTATCCTGCTGCATCACCCACTGGTGGAAATAGAGTCGGTGATCAGCACCACCTCGGTTGGAATGCCGGTGGCAGAGGTTCATCGTGACCTGTTAGGAGAGACCAACCTGCTCTTCGCCGAGACTTTCGACCAGCCTGATGTGATCTTTCTCTGTCTTGGACACGGTCTCTCGCGTGACTTCCTGGAGAAAAACCGACTGCCACAGGGATGCAGGATCATTGACCTGGGTAACGACTTCCGCAATGAACCGGTTTTTGAGGGTAAAGAATTCTGCTTTGGTCTCTGCGAGCTAAACCGGGAGATGATCCGCAAGGCTGACTACATCGCCAACCCCGGTTGTTTCGCCACCTCTGTGATGCTGGCCCTCCTGCCCCTGGCGGCGGAGGATCTGCTTCGTGATGAGATCCATGTCCATGCCATCACCGGCTCAACCGGTGCGGGAAAGAAACCGGGCGAGACCACCCATTTCAGCTATCGTGACAACAACCTGTCTGTCTACAAGCCTTTCAAACACCAGCATCTCACCGAGATCGGCAACACGTTGAAGGCTGCCGGAAGTAGCCAAGTGCCACAGATCAACTTCGTGCCCATGCGGGGTGATTTCACCCGCGGCATCTTCGCCAGCATCTACACCAAATGGCATGACTCAATGCCTCAGATGGAGATGATTGAACGCTACAAGTCTTATTACGCCGCCTCACCCTTTGTGTTTGTCTCCGAAAAAAGCATCAGCCTGAAAGAGGTGGTAAATAGCAACAAGGGGTTGCTGCATATCGAGTTTCACAATGGATACATCCATATCACCTCCATCATTGACAATCTGGTGAAGGGAGCCTCAGGACAAGCAGTACAAAATATGAACCTGATGTTCGGTCTTGAAGAGACGACAGGACTGAAACTTAAGGGAAGTGCTTTTTGATAACATGATAATGTGCTGATCTGTCATGCAACAAATCAGCTAATCAACAAATCAACCAATGAAACTATTCGATGTATACAGCCTCTGGCCTATTGAACCGGTAAGGGCAAAGGGATGCAGGGTGTGGGACAAAGACGGCACGGAGTACCTGGACCTCTACGGTGGACATGCCGTGATCTCCATCGGCCACTCCCACCCCCGTTACGTGCAGGCTCTGCAGCAACAGACAGCCAAAATCGGCTTTTACTCCAACTCTGTAGAGAACTCCCTCCAACAGCAACTGGCGAAGAAGCTGGGTGAGCTGAGTGGTTATCCCGACTATTCCCTCTTTCTTTGCAACTCGGGAGCTGAAGCAAATGAAAACGCGTTGAAACTGGTCTCATTTCACACCGGCAAGAAGCGAGTAATCGCTTTTGCCGAGGCTTTTCACGGTCGCACCTCCGGAACGGTGGCCGTGACAGACAACCCCGCCATTCAATCACCTTTTAACCAAGGGCATGAGGTGACCTTCCTGCCACTTAACAACCTGGAAGCTGTAGAACAGGAGCTGCGCAAAGGTGATGTGGCAGCAGTAATGATTGAAGGGATCCAGGGAGTAGCCGGCATCTATGCTCCCGACATTGCATTCCTTCAGGGTGTCCATGAGCTATGTATTCGCTATCAAACGCCGTTGATCCTCGATGAGATACAATCGGGATATGGCCGCACAGGCGATTTCTTCGCCCATCAGGCAGCCGGTATCAGACCCGACATCATTACCATGGCCAAGGGTATGGGCAACGGCTTCCCGATTGGGGGGGTGCTGATTTCGCCTCTTTTCGAAGCCAAAAAGGGAATGCTGGGTACCACCTTCGGCGGAAACCATCTGGCATGTGTCGCCGCTATCGCTGTGCTTGATGTGATAAAAGAGGAGTCGCTGATGGAGAATGCAAAACAATTGGGCTATTACCTTACGAAAAAGCTCTCCGCCATGGAGGGTATCAGTGAGGTCCGTGGTCGCGGGCTGATGCTGGGCATTTCATTCAAGCCTCAATTTTCAGATATACGTAATGAGTTGCTGTTTCGACATCACATCTTCACCGGTGGAGCCAAAAAGAATGTGATGCGGTTACTGCCGCCTCTTTCTCTTGGAAAGGCTGAAGCTGATCGTTTTCTGGCAGCACTGCACGAAGCATGTAACAGTGTAACAAAAACAAGCTAACATAACGACCTAACAAAAAGGTATATGAGACATTTCACTTCCGTACAGGAGATCGGCGACCTGAAACAGGCGCTGGAGAACGCCAGATATGTAAAGCAGAATCCTTTTGCTGACCAGTCACTCGGCCACAACAAAACATTGATGCTGATCTTCTTCAACTCAAGCCTGCGAACGAGGCTGAGCACCCAGAAAGCAGGGATGAACCTGGGTATGAACGTGATCGTGCTCGACATCAACCAGGGAGCATGGAAGCTGGAGACTGAACAGGGTGTGGTGATGGATGGCGACAAGCCGGAACATATCCTGGAAGCAATACCGGTGATGGGATCCTATTGCGATGTGATTGGTGTCCGCTCCTTCGCCCAGTTCGAGAACAAGGAAAACGACTACAATGAGTTGATCCTGAACCAGTTCATCCGCTACTCCGGCAAACCGGTATTCAGCATGGAAGCGGCCACCCGCCACCCGCTGCAAAGCTTTGCTGACCTGATCACCATCGAGGAGTACAAAAAGAGAGAGCGCCCGAAGGTGGTGCTCACCTGGGCGCCTCACCCCCGTGCGCTGCCGCAGGCAGTTCCCAACTCATTCGCCGAGTGGATGAATGCAACTGATTATGAGTTTGTGATCACACACCCGGAAGGATATGAACTGGATCCGCAATTCGTGGGGGATGCAACGGTGGAATATGACAAAGAGAAAGCCTACCGGGATGCCGATTTCATCTACGCGAAAAACTGGGCAGCCTACCGCGATCCGCACTACGGCAAGGTGCTCTCCACCGACCGCACCTGGACAGTGGATGCAGCCAAGATGGCGCTAACCAATGATGCATACTTCATGCATTGTCTGCCTGTGAGACGTAACATGATTGTATCCGATGATGTAATCGATAGTGCACGGTCGATTGTGATCCCGGAAGCCGCTAACAGGGTGGTATCCGCACAGACGGTATTGAAGGAGATCCTTTTGTCGATATAATGTTGAGGTTGGCAGGTTTGAAAGTTAGTAGGTTAGTAGGTTAGTAGGTTAGCAAGTGAACAGAAACCAAAAACCGGAAAGTAAAGAGCAGGAGACATACATAAAAAACTGATTGCTGATAGCAAAAAAAGATGAAAGAAAAATTATCCGTTGTAAAAATCGGTGGCAATATCGTAGATCATCCAGAAGCACTGCAGTCGTTCCTTTCAGACTTCAAGCAACTGGAAGGAAGGAAAGTGCTTGTGCATGGTGGCGGGGTGATGGCATCGAAGATGGCCCGGCAGATGGGCCTCGAAACGAAGATGGTGCAGGGTCGGCGCATCACCGACAGTGAGACGCTGAAGCTGGTCACCATGGTCTATGCAGGGTGGATCAACAAGAGCATCGTCGCAGCACTGCAAAAGATCGGCTGCAATGCCATCGGTCTCTCGGGTGTCGATGCGAATCTGATTCCGGCAGTGCGCCGTTCACCCGAACCAATTGATTACGGATTTGTAGGTGATCCCGATCCGACGCAGATCAATGCATCCTTCCTCTCACAGCTGGCAGAGAGTGGTATCGTTCCCGTCTTTTGCGCCATTACACATGATGGCAACGGCTCACTGCTCAACACCAACGCCGACACCATTGCCTACTCAGTAGCAACCGCGCTCTCGGAGAAATACGAAACCATTCTCTATTACTGTTTCGAGAAGGAGGGCGTACTAAGGGATCTGAATGATCCCCAGAGTTTGGTCCTGACAATGACACAGGAGGAGTGTGAATCCTTGAAACAGGAAGGCATCGTGGCCGATGGCATGATTCCAAAGCTTGATAATTCCTTCAGGGCAATCGCCCAGGGTGTCTCGAAGGTGATTATCCTGCATGCGACGAACATCCTCACGGGGAGAGGAACGCTGCTTTCAGGATCAGTTGTAAAGGAATAATCCGGAACATGATGCAACCTGACTCATACAGTTTCAATCTGATTAAACATCACACAACCACAAAACCAGACCAATGAACAGCGCCCAATATAGTCCTGCCGACCTGCTTAGAGAGCTGGTATCGATCCGCTCCTTCTCTGGAGAAGAATCAGCCCGTGCCGATCATCTGACAGATTTCTTCAAGAAAAAGGGAATCATGGCAGAACGCCTCGGGAATAACCTGATCCTGCGTAACCAGAAACAGGGTGTGTTGAACCAGACCCTGATGCTCAACTCTCACCTCGATACGGTACAACCTGCCGCAGGATATAGCTTTGACCCATTCTCCCCGCCATACTCCGACAGCCATATCTATGGATTGGGGAGTAACGACGCCGGGGCCAGTGTGGTTGCAATGATCATGACCTTCCTTCACTTTTATGGTCAACCCCTACCTTTCAACCTCATGCTGGTGTTGACGGCTGAGGAGGAGAACTCTGGCCCTGACGGGATGCGTCTGCTCTGGCAACAGCTGAAGAAAGAGGTGGACATGGCAATTATCGGGGAGCCGACCGGGATGAGAGCGGCTATTGCTGAAAGAGGGTTGCTGGTGATTGATGGTGAAGCACAGGGTATGAGCGGTCATGCCGCACGCGATGAGGGAGTGAATGCACTCTACATCGCATTGGAGGATATCATGACTCTTCGGGCTGTAGGCTTTGACAAGATATCACCCACCATGGGAGAGGTGAAGCTGACGGTCACGCAGATTCAGGCCGGCACACAACACAATGTGGTGCCCGACCGATGTCGCTTTGTGGTAGACATACGTCCCACGGAACAATACAGCAACAGCGAGCTGATGGAACTGTTGCAACCCCTGGTGAAGAGCAAGCTGACAGCCAGGTCGCTGACAAACAGAAGTTCTGCCACCCCCGCTGACCACATGCTGATGCAATGTGTCCGGGAAATGGATATTGAGAGTTATACCTCCCCCACCACATCCGACTGGATGCGGATCACCTCACCGGCTGTGAAGATGGGACCGGGTGAGTCGGCACGCTCACACCAGGCGGATGAGTACATACTGGTTGAGGAACTGGAACAGGGTATCAAGGGATACATCGCATTGATCACACAACTGACAAAAATAAGCAATAGGCGATAAGCGGTAATCCGAATGCTGAAAAACAAAAACATCGAGCTGGCATGATATCCTATGCAAAAAGCTAACAGCTCATAGCTTAAAGCTTAGAACTAAATTAAGATACTACTATGGCAAAAATATGGGACAAAGGCTTTGATGCCAATAAACGGGTGGAAGCCTTCACTGTAGGAAACGACAGAGAACTGGATCTGCGTCTGGCGAAGCATGACATCATCGGATCGATGGCACATATCCGTATGCTTACCTCAATTGGCCTATTGGATGCGGATGAGGAGAGAGTGCTACGCAACGAACTGCAACGACTCCTCACTGAGGTGGATAACGGAAGCTTCCATCTCGATGAGGATGCGGAAGATATCCACTCCCAGGTAGAGGCAATCCTTACGGAGCGACTAGGGGAGATGGGCAAAAAAATACACTCAGGTCGCTCCCGTAACGACCAGGTTTTACTGGACATCAAACTATACCTGAAAGAAGAGATCCTCCAGATCAAAGAGGAGCTGTTGTTGCTGTTTGGATTGTTGCAGTCGCTCAGCGAGCAACACAAGGAGGTGTTACTGCCGGGTTACACGCATCTGCAGATCGCCATGCCCTCCTCCTTCGGGCTCTGGTTCGGAGCCTACGCCGAGACTCTTGTCGACGATATGCAGTCACTGGCAGCCGCCTGGAGGGTCGCTGACCAGAACCCGCTGGGCTCCGCTGCGGGATATGGCAGTTCATTCCCGCTGGATCGGGAGATGACCACGCGTGAGCTGGGATTCTCCACCATGGCATACAACGTGGTGGCAGCACAGATGGGACGAGGCAAGAGCGAGCGAATCCTTGCCCAGGCAATGGCCAACATCGCCTCCACCCTCAATCGGTTGGCAGCCGACAACTGCCTCTTCCTATCCGGTAATTTTGGCTTTATCTCCTATCCTTCCGAGCTGACCACCGGCTCGAGCATCATGCCTCACAAGAAGAACCCCGATGTGTGGGAACTGATCAGGGGGCACAGTAACCGTCTGCAGAGCCTGCCCAATGAGATCACACTGATGACGACCAACATGCCGCATGGTTATCACCGTGACTACCAGCTATTGAAAGAGGTGCTCTTCCCGGCCATTGAAACAATGCACAGCCTCCTGCAGATGTCGCACTTCATGTTACAACAGATCGAGGTAAACAGGGAGATCCTCAATGACAGCAAATATGATTATCTCTTTACTGTAGAGGAGGTCAATAAGCGCGTGCTGAAAGGTGTTCCTTTCCGGGAAGCATACCAACAGGTAGGCAGAGAGGTAGAAGAGGGCTCCTTCCAGGCTGAGAAGCAGGTAATCCATACCCATGAGGGGAGTATCGGCAATCTCTGTACCGAACAGATCAAAAGAAAGATGAGCATTGCATCTGAGGGAATCAGGTAGAACGAGCTGACAACCTATTAAATATCTACACATAGGCTCACGCAGCATTTTGCCGTGTGAGCCTTTTTCGTTACCGGAAACCCCATTGTGTGACCTTATCTTTTCACGGCAACATTGCTACATAAATTACTTATTTTTTTGTACTTTTGTACTGCTTATTATCAATTTTGATAAGATCATGACCGCTTCAACTGACACATACGTCAGATAGCCTTGATGACCTGCTGTAATTCAAGAGGAATACTTTCCCGATATATTATTGAAAAGACCAAACCTAATTAGTGATACTGAATGAACTTACTTGAAAGCATGATTCAAAGAGCCCAGAGCAACAGACAACGTATTGTGTTGCCTGAAGGGACAGAGTTGCGCACCCTGCAGGCAGCTGACAGGCTGCTTCGTGACGGTGTGGCTGATATCATCCTGTTGGGAGAAGCGCAGGAGATAATGACAATAGCCCGGGAGGCTAATCTGATCAATATTGAGCATGCCATTATCGTTAACCCCAGAGCGCACGAAAAGAAAGAATTGTATGTTGAACTGCTGCTCGAATTGCGCAGAAAAAAAGGGATGACCCCCGAACAGGCAGCCCAGCTGGTGGAAAATCCACTCTACCTGGCATGCCTGATGATCAAAAACGGGGATGCCGACGGTGAGATTGCCGGGGCACAGAACACTACAGGTGACGTGCTTCGTCCCGCGCTGCAGATCATCAAAACATTACCGGGTGTGAAGGTGGTATCGGGTGCCTTCATCATGCTCACACAAACAGCTCAGTATGGTGAAAATGGCACCCTCCTCTTTGCCGATTGTGCAGTGATGCCCAACCCGACTGCTGAAGAGCTGGCCTCCATCGCCCTGGCTTCCGCACAGACAGCCAGAAGCCTGGTGGGTGTAGAACCCAGGGTTGCCATGCTCAGCTTTTCCACCAAGGGAAGCGCTGAACATGAAATGATCGACAAGGTACGCGAAGCCACCCGTATTGCAAGAGAGCTGAATCCAGCACTGCTGATTGACGGGGAGTTGCAGGCTGATGCAGCGCTGGTACCTTCAGTAGGATCAAGCAAAGCTCCCGGTAGTGCCATTGCAGGCAAGGCCAACGTGCTGGTCTTCCCCACCCTCGAGGCGGGTAATATCGGCTACAAGCTGGTACAACGACTGGGTAACGCCGAGGCTGTAGGCCTGGTACTGCAGGGTATGGCAGCACCCGTGAACGACCTTTCAAGGGGATGCTCCGTAAATGACATCTACAACATGGTAGCCATCACGGCTAACCAGGCCATTGGACTGAAACAAAACAGCGAACCAAAGCAGTTATGAGCGACATGATTATTGAACCCATCGAAGCGTTTGGACTCACCATCTCGGCAGAACAGAAGAATAAACCCTTGTTCTCGAAAATTGGGGTAGTAGGTGCCGGGAAAGAAGGAAGAAACATCATCAATATGGCCTCTACAGCAGGTATGGAGGTGGTGTTCCTGGATGAAACGGTTGAACGGATTGATTTTGTAATGGGTGAGCTTGAAAAAGTGATGGAGCAGAAGATCACCGGTTGGGGTCTCACTCAGTCCGAGAAGAAGGTGATTATGAACCGGATCACACCCACCCTGGAATATGAGGACTTTACTGGATGTGATCTGGTGATCGAGTGCACCCGCTATACTGAGAGCGGGAGACGAAGCACCCCCCTAAGGAAGAATATTTTCAAGAAGCTGGAGGAGATCCTCGAGGTGGATGCCATCATCGCTACCAACGGCTCCACCATCATCATCAGTGAGCTGGCAGCTGACCTGCAACACAAGGAGCGATGTGTGAGCCTCTACTTCCCGGTATCACATCCCGATGCCCGCATATTGGAGATTGTGAGCGGTATGTATACATCCGAAGAGGTATACCACAAAATGGAGGTCTTCGCCAGGCTGATCAACTACAAGCCACACCGCATCAACGAGAGCAACGGAAACGTGAGCCTTAGAATGGTGGCTACCATGCTTAATGAAGCGTGTCAGATCCTGCTGGAAAGAGTCTCCACGCTGGAAGATATTGAAGAGACCTTCACCATCATCTACGGCCAGCGCTTTGGCATCTTTCGCATGGCCGACATCATCGGTATAGAGCGACTGGTTACACTGATGGAGGCGATGTTCAACGACTTCGGAGAGAAGCACTATAAGCCCAACCCTTTACTCTGGAAGCTTTACCGTTCCAACCAACTGGGGGTACGTACCGGTAAAGGGTTTTTTATTTACGATGAAAACGGACAGCCGCTCTCACCCAATAAGTCACTCTATAATTAAAAGAAGAAGCAATGAAGATATTGGTTTTAAACTGCGGCAGCTCATCAATCAAATACAAGCTTTTCGAGATGAAAAGCAAGGAGGTTGTGGCACAGGGAGGTATCGAGAAAATCGGTATGAAGGGATCATTTCTCAAGCTGACGCTCCCCGACGGACAGAAGGTAATGCTGGAAGGTGAGATTCTGGAGCACCGTGCCGGCATAGAGTATATCCTGGGTGTATTGCTGAGTGAAAAATATGGATGCATCAAATCGCTCGACGAGATTGAAGCTGTTGGCCACCGTGTGGTACATGGCGGCGAACGTTTCAACAAGAGTGTGTTGATCAATGAGGAGGTGATCCAGATGCTGAATGATTGTATTGAGCTGGCCCCGCTGCACAACCCGCCCAACCTAAAGGGTATCTACGCCATCCAGGAGCTGATGCCTGAGACACCACAGGTGGGTGTATTCGACACGGCTTTCCATCAGACCATGCCCGACTATGCCTACACGTATGGCATCCCCTATGTGCTTTACGAGAAATATGGCATCCGTCGCTACGGCTTCCACGGCACCAGCCACCGTTATGTTTCCCGGCGTGCCTGTGATTTTCTGGGAGTACCCTACGAGAAGCAGCGTATCATCACAGCCCATATTGGCAATGGGGGATCGGTAACCGCCATCAAAAACGGAGAGTCGATTGACACCAGTATGGGAATGACACCTGTTGAGGGATTGATCATGGGGACCCGCTCAGGCGACCTTGACCCGGGTGTGATCTCCTACATCATGGAGAAGGAGCACATGGGTACCAAGGGTATCTCGACGCTGCTGAACAAATTCTCCGGAGTACTGGGCATCTCAGGCATCTCATCCGATATGCGGGAGATCCAGGCAGGCATCAAGGCAGATAACAAGCGAGCTGTACTGGCAATGAAAACCTACAACTACCGCATCAAGAAGTATGTGGGCTCCTATGCAGCCGTACTGGGTGGTGTGGATATTCTGGTCTTCACCGGCGGTGTGGGTGAGAACCAGTCGGAGACCCGTAGCGAGGTGTGCCAGGATATGGCTTTCATGGGTATCGAGCTGGATGAGGAGCTCAACGCAACGGCACGTGCCGAGGAAGTGGTGATCAGCAAGCCCTCTTCCAAGGTTAAGGTGGTGATTATCCCTACCGATGAAGAGCTTACCATCGCCCGGGATACTGTGGAGATACTGAAAAAGAATTAGGGCAACAGCTTCAATATACCCATAAAAAAAACCTCAGATTTCTCCGAGGTTTTTTTATGGGTAATTGGCTGAGTTATTCTGCCACTACTTCGAAAGGAACATCGACTGATACCTCTTTGTGCAGCTTGACCACTGCATTATAGGTGCCTACCTCCTTCACCTGATCCTTGATCAGGATCAGCTTGCGGTCCACTTCAAAACCTTTCTCCTTCAATGCTTCCGCGATCTGGATATTGGTCACTGAACCGAAGATGGTGCCGGTAGTGCTGGTCTTGGCACCGATGGTGAGGCTCACACCCTCCATCTTATCAGCAATTGCCTGTGCATCAGCTTTGATCTGCGTCAGCTTATGGGCGCGCTGCTTCTGATTCTCAGCCAGCACTTTCTTTGCCGATTCACTTGCAATAATTGCTTTCCCCTGGGGGATCAGGTAGTTGCGGGCATATCCTTTTTTCACGTTGACTACATCATCCTTGTAGCCCAATGTCAATATATCTTCTTTCAAAATTACTTCCATATCTCTTCCTCCTTCTTATTTCATTAAATCGGTTACGTACGGAAGCAAAGCGATGTGACGCGCTCTTTTCACTGCTTGCGCAATACGACGTTGAAACTTCAGTGATGTGCCGGTGATTCTTCTCGGCAAAATCTTGCCTTGTTCGTTGAGGAACTTTTTCAGGAATTCGGGATCCTTGTAATCGATATACTTGATGCCATTTTTCTTGAAGCGGCAATATTTCTTCTTTTTTACATCTACCGACAGGGGAGTCAAATATCTGATTTCTGATTGCTTGGCCATTTCTTAATCCTCCTTTACGTTTGATACTACTTCGGCTTTGTGATCACGCGCTTTCTCTTCGCCACGTGCTTCCTGCTTTTTACCGCCTTTGTTGTTTCTTCTCTTCTCAGCATATTCCAGTGCGAACTTATCCTGCTTCACGGTCAGGAAGCGAATCACACGTTCATCACGACGGAAGTTGATCTCCAGCTTGTCGATCACAGAGGGTTCTGCATTGAATTCCAGGAAGGTGTAAAACCCTGTGGTTTTCTTGTCAATGTGATAAGCCAGCTTGCGCAGTCCCCAATCTTCTTCGTTTACAATCTCAGCTCCTTGTTCTGTAAGGAGGTTTTTGAATTTTCCAACCGCTTCCTTCATCTGAGCATCAGACAAAACGGGAGTCAAAATGAAAACGGTTTCGTAATTGTTCATACCTAATTAATAATTAATTCGTTAAATAAAAGCACAATATTTTCGAGCGGCAAAGATACAACAAAATCATTAAATATCAAACAGCTGGTGATGAATACTTTCTATGGATGGTCAATTTTTTTATTCCCCCGGGCCTGTTCAACTTTTTATCAGTAGATTTGTTTACAGAAATAGTCAATCACCACAACGAAATGAAAAAAACAGACAACCAGGCGCTGGTCATCTTCGGTGCCTCTGGCGACCTCACATACAGGAAACTGATTCCGGCACTCTTCGACCTCCATATGAACGACTCTCTTCCGACGGGATTCGCCGTGTTGGGCGTCAGCCGTTCGTCCTACACCGACAAACAGTTCCGAATGAAGATGAAGGAGGCGATACACCAATTCTCCCATTACGGAGAGGCAACAACGAAGCAGGTGGAGGCATTTCTCTCCAAACTTTTTTACCTCAGTATTGATACCGGCAAAGGAGAGGAATACAAAGAGGTAAAAGAGAAACTGGACCGGCTAAACAGGCAATATGAGCTGGGTCAGAATTACACTTTTTACCTGTCCACCCCCCCATCACTTTACACTACAATACCGAAATACCTCTACGGCCAGGGGCTGACACTGCAACAGAAGGGATTCCGAAGGATTATCATCGAGAAACCGTTCGGTCATGACCTTCAATCCGCCATCCGGCTGAATGATCAGCTACTGGAGTTTTTTAATGAGGAGCAGATCTACCGGATCGACCATTATCTGGGAAAAGAAACGGTGCAGAACCTGATGGTGACACGCTTTGCCAACGGCATCTATGAGCCGCTATGGAATCGCAACTTCATCCAGCATGTGGAGATCACCGCTGCTGAAAGCCTTGGAGTGGAAGAGCGGGGTGGGTACTATGACCACTCAGGTGCTCTCCGCGACATGATCCAGAACCACCTGCTGCAAATCCTCTCACTGGTGGCTATGGAAGCTCCGGCCAAGATCTCACCGGAGGATATCCGCTACGAGAAACTGAAGGTGTTTCGTTCACTGCGTCCCTTCAACAAAGAGGAACTTAGGAAGAATGTGATCAGAGGGCAGTACACCGAATCGACTGTGAGGGGCAAGCACTACCAGGGGTATCGTCAGGAGAAGAATGTCGATGAGCAATCGCGGACAGAGACCTATGCGGCCATGAAGGTTTTCATAGACAACTGGCGCTGGCAGGATGTCCCCTTCTATATCCGCACAGGAAAACGGTTACCCACCAATGTGACCGAGGTGGTGATTCACTTCCGTCCCTCACCGCAGAAACTGTTTAAAACAGCCGACGGCTCCTTCCACTCCGACAACCAGCTGATCCTGCGCATTCAGCCGGATGAAGGGGTGCTGCTCAAAACAGGCATGAAGGTGCCAGGCAGAGGGTTTGAAGTAAAAACAGTAAACATGGACTTCCATTATTCCGAACTGAACGATCATTACATTCCCAGCGCATACGAGCGACTGATCCTGGATTGTATGAGGGGCGACAACACTCTCTACATGAGCAGCGATGCCGCGGAAGAGACCTGGCGGTTTGTACAGCCGGTGCTTGATCACTGGGACAACGGTGACGAGGCTCCGCTCCATGGCTACCCCGCCGGATCATGGGGACCCGATGTGGCGGATGAGCTGATCGAGGGCAGTAGAAACACCTGGCGTTATCCCTGTAAGAACCTCGCTGAAGATGGTGTCTATTGTGAACTGTAGCAGGTTGGTAGGTTACTAGGTTACTAGGTTAGTAGGTTACTAGGTTACTAGGTTACCAGGTTACTAGGTTAGTAGGTTGGTAGGTTGGTAGGTTGGTAGGTTGGTAGGTTGAACGATGAACCGGAGAAACAAGAATGCTAAAAGTTAAAAATGAAAAAGATACAAATATCACATACCGCAGAGGAGCTGAGTCGCACCTTTACGGAATGGTTCAAAGAACAACTGTCAGAAAAGGAATCCATCACGATTGCACTCTCGGGGGGCTCTACGCCCACATTACTCTTCGACTACTGGGCATCGCTTCCTGAAGAAGAGATCAACTGGAGAAAAGTAAAGTTTTTCTGGGGTGATGAGCGTTGCGTACCACCCGACCATGAGGAGAGCAACTACAAGATGACGAAACAGCATCTATTCGATTTTGTATCAGTACCGGAGGAGAATATTTTCCGTATCATGGGTGAAGAGGAAGCGTCGGCTGAAGCGGCTCGTTACGGGAAGCTGTTGCAGCAGGAATTGCAATCGAAAAACGGTGTCCCCCTGTTCGACATCGTGATGCTTGGCATGGGGGATGACGGACACACCGCCTCCATCTTCCCTCATCAGATGGAGCTGTGGGAGAGTGATGCCAACTGCGTGGCAGCGACCCACCCGGTGAGCGGCCAGCAACGGGTGAGCCTGACCGGCAGGGTGATCAACGCCGCGCACAACGTGGTCTTCCTGATCACTGGAGCCAACAAGGCAGAAAAGGTGAATGAGATTGTCACCCGTCCGGAGGAGGCAGAAAAAAAATATCCGGCAGCACGGGTGCAACCGGAATCGGGTAATCTATATTGGTTTATGGATCAGCAGGCGGCGCAGATGTTGACCACCGCCGACTGATCGACCGTTTATCTAACGGTTCGGATCTTGTAATCGCACGCCACCTTTCCCTTCTCCATGTTGGCCAGCTTATTTTTCACCATCCGCTTGCGGAGGGGCGAGATACGGTCAGTGAAGAGAACCCCGTCCAGATGGTCATACTCATGCTGGATCACCCGCGCCATGAAACCGGAGTAGTGCTCCTCCCGTGGCTGTAAATCCTCATCAAGATAAGCAATCGTCACTTCACCCTCGCGGGGCACCTTCTCATGGATGCCCGGGATACTGAGGCATCCCTCCTCCACCATTTCCAGGTCACCGCTTCTTTCGGTGATATGAGCGTTGATAAACACCTTCTTGAAATCCTTGAACTCGGGATGCTCATCACTGGCCAGGGGAGAGAGATCCACCACGAAGATCCGGTCAGAGAGTCCCACCTGTGGGCCGGCAAGCCCTACCCCGTCGGCGTAATACATCGTCTCAAACATGTTGTCAATCAACTCCTTCAAATTGAGGTAGTTTTCTACATCGATATCCTGTGCCACCTTACGCAGCACCGGTTGTCCGTAAATATAAATGGGTAAAATCATAATCTCATTCTTTTGCTTTCCATATATCCCTGCAGGATGATGGTGGCGCTGATCTCATCTACCAGGGCCTTGTTTTGTCGTCCTTTCTTCTTCACACCGCCGTCAATCATGGTCTGCTGTGCCATCTTCGACGAGAAGCGTTCATCGAAATACTCCACCGGGATATGGGGATAGAGCTTCCGCAACCTGTTCACAAAAGGCTCGATCCGTTTCATGTTCTCCGACGGCTCGTTGTTCATCTGCCGTGGTAGTCCCACCACGATGCAGGATACCTCCTCCTTCTGCAGATAATCGGCCAGGAAGTCAAACAACCGGGAGGTCTCCACGGTGGTGAGCCCGTTGGCAATAATCTGCAACGGGTCGCTCACGGCGATACCGGTACGTCTCTTACCGTAGTCGATGGAGAGTAGCCTGCTCATCGGCTTACTGATTGGGGGTGTCAAACACACGGCGCCGCAACTCGAAATCGCGCCCCAGATATTTCTCCCGCACCACGGGGTTGTCAGCAAGCTCTTCGGCAGTACCCTGGAAGAGCACCTTTCCCTCAAAGAGCAGGTATGCCCTGTCGGTGATGCTGAGTGTCTCATCCACGTTGTGGTCGGTGATCAGGATGCCTATATTGCGGTATTTCAACCGGGCCACGATCGACTGGATATCCTGCACGGCTATCGGGTCGATACCGGCAAACGGCTCATCGAGCATGATGAACTTAGGGTCGATGGCCAGGCAGCGGGCGATCTCGGCACGACGTCGCTCACCACCGGAGAGACGGTCACCCGTATTCTTGCGTACCTTTTCTAACCCGAACTCGTCAATCAGACTCTCCAGCTTCTCCTTCTGCTGTCGGGGGCTCATCTCGGTGAACTCGAGTACCGATTTGATGTTATCCTCCACCGTCATTTTGCGAAAGATGGAAGCCTCCTGGGCCAGGTAACCAATCCCGTTTTGTGCACGCTTATAAACAGGGAAGTTGGTGATGTTATGCCGACCGATAAAGATCTCCCCCTCGTTGGGCACGACCAGTCCTACCGTCATGTAAAAGGTAGTGGTTTTACCCGCCCCGTTGGGGCCGAGCAGGCCGACAATCTCTCCCTGCTTCACATTGATGGAGACATGGTTCACCACGGTCCGTTTCCCGTATCGTTTCACCAGGTTCTCCGTGCGCAGCATCAGCGTATCCTCTTCTGTCTGATCCGGCAGCTCTCTCTCCGTTACCCGTTCATCCATTGTTCAAAACTTTCTGCAAAGATAAAAAAAAAGTGCGAGTTAACCTCCTTTTCGTTCAGTCGGTAAGCGTGATCTCCGCAGATTCCATCAACCCCATTACGGGCGGATGAAGCTTGACTACGGTGACAGTAAGAGAGGTGATCGGAGAATATTGCTCTTTAATTTTTCTATGGATGCGTCCTGCCACATGTTCTATCAGTTGCGAAGGAATCTCCATCTCACTCTTAACCAAGTCAAAGAGACCGGCATAGTTGATGGTATCATCCAGTTCATCAGAAACACATGCTGCCGACAAATCAGCTTCAAGCTGAAGGGTGACCCTGTAATCACCTCCCACAATTCTTTCATGAGACATCGCACCATGATAGGCGTAAAAGTGCATATTGCGAAGCGTCATCTTTGTCCTCATATCGTTTGATATATTAATTACTTATGTAAGAAACCGATGATGAGAGAGGTATTTCATCCTGCACCCATTGTTTCCCAATCTACGCCTCAAATATAAGAACAAATTGGTATATTTGTTGTTTAAAAACTAAAACAAACCATATGAAGAGGAACGAGATCCCCAAAAGAGTAGCCGCCATGCGTCAGTTCATGGAGGAAAAGAATCTGGATGCATTTATCATCCCCAGCACCGATGCACACCTCAGTGAATACCCTCCGCAGCACTGGGAATCAAGGAAATGGATCAGCGGTTTCACCGGATCGGCCGGCACCGCCGTGGTAACGAGGGAGAAGGCAGGCGTCTGGACCGATTCTCGTTACTTCCTGCAGGCAGCCGAAGAGTTGAAAGATACCGGTTTTGACCTCTTCAGGATGGGTCAACCCGAGACACCCGAGATGACAGAGTGGATCATCGATCAGACCGGCAAGGGTGGCAAGGTGGGTATCGACGGACTGGTTTACGCCGCCTCCGATGCGCTTGCACTTAAAAAGCGGCTGGAGGCTAAGGAAATCATGCTGGAGACCTCGTTTGATCCTTTCGCGGTGATTCGTGCTGAACGCCCCGCGATACCGGTCAACAAGGCATTCACACTACCTGTGGAGATTGCCGGAGAAGCGGTTTCTGACAAGATTGCACGGATCAATGCAGCGCTTAAAAAAGTAGATGCCGACGGTATAGTGATCGTAACCCTCGATGCGGTAGCCTGGACTTTTAACCTTCGCGGCAATGATGTCGATTACAACCCGGTGGCGGTAGCCTATGCCTACGTCTCTGAGAAGGAGACGGTGCTATTCATTGACCCGGAGAAATTGACCGATGAGGTTGCAAACGGCTATCTGGAACAGGGGATACGCATCACCGGCTATAACGATATCTTTGACTACGTGGCACACCTGCCGGAGAAGAGTACCCTCTGCATCACCGGCAACAAGATGAACTATAAGTTGCTGCAGGCAATACCAGGCCACTGCCAGATCCTGGATATCCCCTCTCCGGTGGATCTGATGAAGAGCGTGAAGAACGAGACAGAGTTGAAGGGTTTCCGCAACGCCATGGTGAAAGATGGTGTGGCATTGGTGAAGTTTTACAGGTGGCTGGAGCAAGCGGTTCCCGCCGGCGAGGTGACCGAAATGAAGGTGGAGGAGAAGCTGCGCGAAGTACGCTCAGCACAGGATCTCTACGTGGGTGAGAGCTTCGCCACCATCTGCGGTTATGCCGGCAACGGGGCCATCATCCACTACCACGCATCGCCTGAGAGCAGCCTGCAGATTGAGCCTAAGGGCCTGTTGCTGATCGACTCGGGAGCTCAGTTTCGTGACGGCACCACCGACATTACCCGCACAGTGGCGGTAGGCAAGCTGACCAAACAGATGAAGAAAGATTACACCAATGTTCTGAAAGGGCATATCGCACTGGCAACCGCCATCTTTCCCGCTGGCACCCGTGGTTCACAACTCGACATCCTGGCAAGGAAGGCACTCTGGGAGAACAAGCTCACCTACTGGCATGGCACCGGTCACGGCATCGGTCACTTCCTCAATGTGCACGAGGGACCGCAGAGCATCCGACTGGAGGAGAACCCCACGGTGTTGCAACCGGGTATGGTTACCTCAAACGAACCGGGACTCTACCGTACCAACAAGTACGGCATCCGCATCGAGAACCTGATCGTCACACAGGAACATGCAAATACAGATGATTTTGGCACCTTCCTTGATTTTGAGACCATCACCCTCTGCCCCATCGACACCCGCCCCATTGCCAGGAAGATGCTGACCAAGAAAGAGCGGAAGTGGCTCAACCGTTATCATCAGATGGTGTATGACCGACTCAGGGAGCATCTCACAAACGAAGAGAAAGTCTGGCTGAAAAAGAAAACAAAAGCAATATAATGAACAGGGATGGGATCCGATATTTCGGATCCCATATCTCGCCCAGCCACCCCCCTTCCATCTCTCAAATCCTATTTTACTCATACCAAATCCTACATCCTATGGCTCTTATCAAATCAGTACGGGGTTTCACTCCACAGCTCGGTGAAAACTGCTACCTGGCCGACAATGCCACCCTCGTTGGCGACGTGATCATCGGTGACGACTGCAGCATCTGGTTCAACGCCGTATTGCGGGGTGATGTCAACTCGATCCGCATTGGCAATCGGGTGAACATCCAGGACGGCACCGTGATTCATACCCTATATCAGAAATCGGTATCGGTGATCGGCAACGACGTGTCGATTGGTCACAATGTGGTGATCCATGGTGCCGAGATCAAAGATGGAGCGCTGATAGGCATGGGTGCTGTGGTGCTGGATCACGCAGTGGTGGGTGAAGGAGCCATCATCGCTGCCGGCTCAGTGGTGCTGACCGGCACCAAAGTGGAGCCGGGAAGCATCTATGCCGGCGTACCGGCCAAATTCGTAAAGAAAGTGGATCCCGAACAGTCGAAAGGGATGAACCAGAAGATTGCCAACAACTATCTGATGTATGCCGGCTGGTTCCGG
>DURL01000234.1 GCA_012837345.1 Bacteroidales bacterium | reverse complement strand
ACTGATTTATTTGGAAATTTCATTTGCATTGATTTACTTTGCAAAACAAAGTACTTTTAAATGGAAAAAGAAAAATATTTAGATGACCTGAGTGAGATCCGGAAGATCATGAGCCATTCTGCACGGTTTCTTTCGCTAAGTGGCTTGTCGGGGGTTTCGACCGGTCTTATTGCACTTGCAGGTGCGTTTCTGGCAAAGCAGTTGGTTTTCAGTCGTGGCAATTATCTCCTTGGGGAGCCGGTGGTGATCAGCGGCGATCTGTTGCGGGATCTGGTGTTGATAGCCTCCGGCACTCTGCTGCTATCGGTAGTGAGTGCCCTCTGGTTTACCATTCGCAAGAGCAGGAGGGAGAACCAACGGGTGTGGGATGCTCAGGCGGGGCGACTGCTGGTGAACCTGCTGATCCCGCTGATCACCGGAGGTATTGTATGTGTGATTTTGCTCCGGATGGGATATGTGGGTTTCCTGCCGGCGATGACGCTGCTCTTTTATGGGCTGGCGTTGGTGAACGGAAGTCACTATACCCTCAGCCACATCCGCTACCTGGGGTTGGCGGAGATTCTGCTGGGGCTGTTGGCTCTCATTTTTATCGGTCAGAGCCTTTACATCTGGATGCTTGGTTTCGGGCTTTTTCAGATGGTGTATGGTCTGTTGATTCAACGCAAAAGGGGAGGGGTGTGAAGGAGTTTCTGAAAGATCTGGACAAGGCGTTCGAGAACAGGATCCGGCTGGGCATCATGTCGGCGCTGATGGTGAACGAGCAACTCGACTTCACCTCGCTGAAGGAGTTGCTTGGTGTCACTGACGGCAACCTGGCCAGTCACCTGCGCTCATTGGAGAAGAGCAATTACATCACCTTCTCTAAATCATTTCTGGATCGCAAGCCGCTGACCCGTTACAGTGCCACTCCCCTGGGTAAAAAGGCATTCACGAAACACATTCATGCCATTGAAAATCTTTTACAGTCCTGACCCGGTGTTGAACCAGGAGTAGGCAGAGAGTGATACCAATTTCCTAACATCACATTTAATAGACAGAATTATGGAAACAGATTTGAGTCATAAGGCAGAGAGGAATGAGCTGCTGCCAATGCTGGCGGGCTGCCTGCTCGCCGCACTACTGGTGAAGATACCGCTGCTGGCGGGCTTTGACCCCGACGAGGAGACCTTTTACGCGAAGCATATCGGGATTATCCTCTTCGCCGGGCTGTCGCTCTACCTTTACCTTGCCAGGAAAAATAAAAGATGGTTGCTGGGAGCAGTTGTGTTATCGCTATTCGCGCTGTCGGCACTCTATATCAACCTGCTGCCGCCGGCAAAGGGGAGCGATACGGTTGTGCTGGCCTACATCCACCTGCCGTTGATGCTCTGGTCCCTCTACGGGCTGGTATTCATAGGGTTCGACCTGAAAGATCCTGCACGGCGGATCGGTTACATCCGCTACAATGGTGACCTGGCGATCCTGACAGCGCTCATCCTGATCGCGGGGGCACTGCTTTCCGGGCTGACTATCGGGCTCTTTTCCGCCATCGACATACAGATAGAGGATCTCTACATGGAGAACGTGGCGTTGGTGGGCTTGGTGGCAGCACCCATCGTGGCCACCTATATCATCCGGAGCTACCCCTCGCTGACCAACAAGATTGCACCGGTCATCGCCGCGATATTCAGTCCCCTGGTGTTGTTCACGCTCCTGATCTTCCTGGTGGCGATCGTGGCAACCGGGAAGGATCCCTATTCCGACCGGGAGTTCCTACTGGTATTCAACCTGATGCTACTGGGGGTGATGGCAATCATTATCTTCACGGTCACCGGCATGTCGCACCGCAAGCGGCAGCGGTTCAGCGAGTGGGTCCTCTTTCTGCTCTCTATCGTCACCCTGGCCATCGATCTGATCGCCTTGTCGGCCATCCTCTACCGGCTCGGGGAGTATGGCTTCACACCCAACCGGACAGCGGTGCTGGGTGCCAACCTGCTGATACTGGTCAACCTGATCTTCATGATGATCGACCTCTGGAATGTACTATTTAAGGGGAAGGAGATCAGGCGGGTGGAGCTGACTCTCGCACGCTATCTGCCGATCTATGCACTTTGGACGTTGCTGGTCACCTTCCTCTTTCCGCTGCTCTTCGGATGGCGTTAAGCAGTCCTTTTCACCGGAAGCTGCAATGGTTGATTGATTATCGTACCAGTCCCATCACGAAGGCAGCATAAAGGCCGGTGAGGGGAGAGAAGCCAGCGATCATGGCGAAGGCGATCGCCTCCGGCACGAGGGCGACAGAAACGGTCAGTCCCGATAGAATCTCTGTCTTGTAGCTGACTCTCTTGTGGGAGCCGAGCATGGCGGAGAGTGAATAACCCATCTGTCAGTCAGAATTATGGGGAGTGCAAACCGCTCCCCGATGTGAATGATAACCTTAAAACAGCCGCAAAGTTACGAAAAAAAAAGAAAAAAACCGTTCGTATATTTGCGAATTGCCGATCTGTTCGTATATTTGCGAACTGAAATGGTTCATTCAAGCGAAATTATCAAAATCGATATGTCAAAACAACCCTTTACAGAAGATCAGATACAGCTGGCCCGCATCGCCAAGGCGCTGGGTCACCCGGTACGCATCGCCATTTTGCAGATGCTGGCCGGTCAGAGCTGCTGTTACCACGGCGATATGTCGGAAGTGATTCCGGTGGCCAAGAGCACCCTCTCGCAACACCTCCACGAGTTGAAAGAGGCGGGACTGATACAGGGTGAGTTTACACCTCCAACCATCAGGTACTGCATCAACCAGGAGAACTGGACGGCGGCGCGTGAGCTGCTGGGAGGCTTTATTGACCATGTAGCCAGGGTAGAGAGCTATTGTTAAACAACCAACAAATATCAAGCCGATGAAACAAATTCTCTTTCTGATTTTATCCGCATTTCTGTTGACTTCCTGCGGAAGCGGGAGTAGCAAGCAGGTGGAAACAGTGAATCCAGCCGCGGAGACAGCGGCTAATCATCCAACAGATCAAACTGTCACAACTGCCGATCCTTCGGTGGTGTATGTCTATTATTTCCACGGATCACAACGCTGCAAGACCTGTGTTGCAGTGGAGAAGGCAGCCCGTGAGTCGGTCGCCACCCTCTACGGTGAGCAGGAGCAGGTCCGTTTCGTGGAGGTGCCGACCGATGATGCCGCCAACAAGAGGTTGGTGGAACAGTATGGTGTCACCTGGAACGCACTGATCGTTGCGAAGGGTGACGACCACGTCGACATCACGCAGAAGGCGTTTGCCAACCCGGAAGGGGTGAGCGGGATGTTGCAGGAAGAGGTAGAGCGTAGACTTTCGTAAAACAACGCGCAACATGATGCAATTCCTGCAGGGCATGACCGAAGCCTCCGGCTGGCCGATGCTCACTGCGTTCCTGCTGGGACTGATGACAGCCATCAGCCCCTGTCCCCTGGCCACGAACATCACAGCCACCGCCTATCTGAGCAAAGACATCGGTATCAAGAAACGGGTCCTGTTCAACGGTCTTTTTTACACGCTGGGGAGGATGTTCACCTATACCGCCCTCGGCATGCTCTTCTATTTTGGTGCCAGCCAGTTCAGGATTGCCGCTCTCTTGCAGGGTCTCGGCGGTCTCTGGCTCGGAATCGCTTTACTGGTGATCGGCATCTTTATGCTCGATCTCATACGGTTGAACCTGCCAGGGGTGGAGAAGATGACTGGGTTGATCGAAAAGAAAAAGGGGAAGAAAAGCTACTGGGATGCATTTCTGCTGGGACTCTTCTTCGCGCTGGCATTCTGTCCCTACAGCGGGATGCTCTATTTCGGCGGGTTGATCCCCATGACGATCGCCTCTGCATCGGGATTGTTGCTGCCACCGCTATTCGCCATCGCAACAGGGCTCCCGGTGATCATCATCGCCTGGCTGCTGGCATACAGTGTAAGCAATATAGGGACCTTCTACAACAGGATGAACAGTTTTCAAAAGTGGTTCAAGCGTGTGGTTGCTGCACTGTTTATCATGGTGGGTGTTTATTACATCATGATAAGCCTTTGACAAAAAAATAAAGAATAGCATCAATAACTCAAGTTTCGCATGGCAGGTATACAGCTAAATTCTCGACTGACAATGTTTTGTGACCCATATATGTCCTCGTTCACTAAAAGAGCAGAACTTACTACGCTTCAAACAGCTGCTCTTTTTACGTTCCTCGAGGTCAATGGGTCCCCACAAAACATTGATAGGTCTCATCTTTAGCTGTATCTACCTCAATTTTATAAACATGCGAAACTTGAATCAATAAAAAACAGATAAAATAAAATAATTATGGAAGTATTGGTATTGGGACCCGGTTGTAAAAAATGTGTGCTGACTTACGACGCCATCAAAAAAGTAGTGGATCAAACCGGCGTTGATGTATCTCTCCGCAAGGTAGAGGATATCATGGAGATCATGAAGTATAATGTGATGACGACGCCGGCAGTGGTAGTCGACGGTGAAGTGAAGCTGAAGGGTCACGTGCCCTCCGAAGCAGAGATCAGGAAGGTACTGGGGCTTTAAGCCTCCTCTCGTCAGCCACAACGCAACTGCGCCGTCTATATTACTTGCAGTTGTATTCTTAAAACAGATATCAATGGAATCAAAAAAAGAGTTGAAATACCTGGTCTGGATGGTCCTTATCTTCGGGGTGATCTTCTTTCTGCCCATCGGCAATGAGCGCTTCATGACCGCCATTGACGCCACGCTCGACCTCTCCAAGTGGTACGCGCAGGAGCATGTGATCCTCTGCCTGCTGCCGGCATTCTTCATTGCCGGGGTGATTGCGGTCTTCATCAGCCAGGGGTCGGTGATCCGTTACTTCGGGGCGAACGCGAAGAAGTGGCTTTCCTATTCCGTGGCATCGGTGTCGGGAGCCATCCTGGCGGTCTGCTCCTGCACCATCCTCCCGCTCTTCACCAGCATCTACAAGCGGGGTGCAGGATTGGGACCCGCTGTCGCTTTCCTCTACTCGGGTCCGGCCATCAGCATCCTCTCCATCATCCTCACCTGGAGCATCCTCGGCACGGAGATGGGCATCGCCCGCATGGTCGGAGCCATCCTTTTCTCGGTAGTCATCGGCCTGACCATGGCCTTTATCTACCGCAAGGAGGAGAAGGCAAAGCAGGAGGAGCAGATGAACTTCGAGGCACCACCGGCCAAAAGGCCGATGTCGCAGACCATGTTCCACTTCTTCACGCTGGTGCTGATCCTGGTGGCTGCCAACTGGGGTGCACCTGCCTCGGGTGACCAATCGAGCGTCTGGTTTCATCTCTACACTTATAAATGGTATATCACCGGCTTCCTGGGGCTGATGCTGGCATACTCGCTGATAAAGGTATTAAAGATAAAGTGGCAATGGGTATTGCTGGGTGTGGTTGCGACAGCGCTGTCGGCATTCCTTGCCAGTGAGTTCATTTCCAACCCCAGGATGGTGCCACTGGTACCCATGGTGGTGGGCATCGCTGCTCTCTCGCTTGTGACCCTCTTCGACCGGAACGATGAGGAGAACAGGGAGTGGACCCTCTCGGCCTGGGGTTTTGCCAAGCAGATCATGCCGCTGCTGGCCATCGGCGTGGTGACCGCCGGTTTCCTGCTGGGATCGACGCACGACAACGTGGCCATCCCCGGTGTGGTACCCAACGAGTGGATCGAGTGGGCAGTAGGTGGCAACTCGCTATTCTCCAACTTCTTCGCCAGTTTCACCGGGGCATTCATGTATTTTGCCACGCTCACCGAGGTGCCGATCATCCAGGGACTGCTGGCCAGCGGCATGGGCAAAGGTCCCGCACTGGCGCTGCTGCTTGCCGGTCCCTCGCTCTCACTGCCCAACATGCTGGTGATCCGCGGGGTGATGGGAACGAAGAAGACAATCGTCTACGTTTCATTGGTGATGATCATGGCCACCATTACTGGGCTGGTTTATGGCACCTTCTTTTAATAAAACGTGAGCAACACGTTTCAATTGCAAATGATAACATTTTAAAAACAATTAATTCAGAGCAAAATGAAAATACTGATCTTATGCACCGGCAACAGTTGCCGCAGCCAGATGGCACATGGCTTCCTGCAGCATTTCGATGAGAAGTTAACAGTTCGTTCGGCGGGAACCGAGCCAGCAGGGCAGGTGAATCAAACTGCCGTGAAAGTGATGAAAGAGGCAGGGATTGATATCAGTCATCATACACCCAAAATGGTAGACCAGTACATTCTAGAGGAATGGGACTATGTGATAACGGTATGCGACCATGCCAACGAGACATGTCCCCTTTTCATGGGTAAGGTGAAACACAGGTTGCACATGGGATACGAAGATCCATCGCATGCAAAAGGAACAGATGAATTTATCCTACAAGAATTTTACAGAATTCGTGATCAGATAAAAAATGATTTTCATCAGTTGTATATTGAACAGTTAAAACCTAAATTATGAATTCAGAGGGTATTAAGCAGTTGGTGAAAGAAAAATATGAAACTATTGCCAACCATAGTATTCAAACGACTCCATTATCCTGCTGTGAATCCTCTGGATGCTGCAGTGGGCTGGAATTTAGCATGATTGGCGACGAATATCAAAATGTGGAGGGTCACAATCCCGATGCCGATTTAGGTTTGGGGTGTGGTATCCCTACCCAATTTGCAGAGATAAAGAAAGGGGACCATCTGCTTGACCTTGGCAGTGGTGCCGGGAATGACTGTTTTGTTGCTCGAGCCGTTGTAGGTGAAACCGGTAAGGTAACCGGTCTGGATTTCACGGACGCCATGGTTCGCAGAGCAGTTGAGAATGCCCAAAAGCTCGGACATTCGAACATTTCATTTGTAAAGGGTGATATTGAAGAGATGCCTTTTCCCGACAATACTTTTGATGTAATCGTCTCCAATTGTGTGTTGAACCTTGTCCCCGACAAAAACAAAGCCTTTGCCGAAATGATGAGGGTTTTGAAACCTTCGGGACATTTCTGTGTTTCTGATGTAGTGCTCAAAGGCAATTTACCGGAAGAGTTGAAGAATGATGCAGAGATGTATGCAGGTTGCGTTTCAGGTGCAATTGAGATAAGTGAATATCTCAATATAATAGAATTACAGGGATTTATACACATCACCGTTCACAAACAGAAAGAAATCCTGATTCCTGAAGAAATTCTGGGTAAGTATCTATCCGTTACAGAAAGTATCCGTTTTAAAGAGAGTGATACCGGTATTTTCAGCATAACGGTATCGGGTTATAAATATTAGTTTTTAATTGATTGTTTTCAAAAAAGATAAATATAAATTGTCAAATATTATATGAAAAAAAATCAAGGTATCAGCTTTTTTGAACGAACCCTCACCCTCTGGGTGGCCGGCTGCATCGCGGCGGGCATCCTGATCGGTCAATATATCCCATCCGTTCCGACAATGTTGCATCGGTTCGAATACGCCAATGTCTCAATTCCAGTGGCCATCCTGATCTGGCTGATGATCTTCCCCATGATGCTGAAGGTGGACTTCAACAGCGTGAAGAACGTGGGTCGCAAGCCGAAAGGGATCCTCATCACCGGTGTGACCAACTGGCTGATCAAACCCTTCACGATGTTCGCCATCGCCTGGTTCTTCTTTTTCGTGCTGTTCAAGTCGCTCATCCCCGCTGAGCTGGCCGACCAGTACCTGGCCGGTGCAGTGTTGCTGGGTGCTGCACCCTGTACGGCCATGGTGTTCGTATGGAGCCACCTCACTAAAGGGGATGCTGCCTACACCCTTGTGCAGGTGGCGTTGAATGACCTGATTATCTTGGTGGCTTTTGTTCCAATCGTGGGACTGCTGCTGGGCATTGGCGGCATCGCCATCCCCTGGGATACGCTCTTCCTTTCAGTGGTTCTCTTCGTGGTGGTACCGCTGCTGGCGGGTATGCTCACCCGCCTCTACGTGGTGAAGAAGAGAGGGATTGATTACTTCAACAATGTCTTCATCAAGAAATTCAACCACATCACCGTGGGTGGATTGCTGCTCACGCTGATCATCCTCTTCTCCTTCCAGGGCGACACCATCCTGCAAAATCCGCTCCATATCCTGCTGATCGCCATCCCGCTGATTATCCAGACGGTGCTGATCTTCTTCATCGCTTACGGATGGGCCAAGGCGTGGAGGCTGCCACACGACGTAGCCGCACCTGCCGGCATGATCGGTGCCAGCAACTTCTTCGAGCTGGCGGTGGCAGTAGCCATCTCGCTCTTCGGCCTGGAGTCGGGGGCCGCGCTGGCTACTACGGTGGGTGTGCTGGTGGAGGTGCCGGTGATGCTGATGCTGGTGCGGATCGCCAACAACACCCGACGGTGGTTTCCCCGACCGGCAGCGTGAACAGATCACACTTTTTTCTGTTGAATAGAGTATAAATAATAATTGACAGAGATGAGTAGGAAAAATGAACTGCTGCGTGCACTCACGCTGAAAGATGCGGTGGGCGTGGGTTTGGGTGCGATCATCGGTGCCGGCATCTTCGTGGTGACAGGTGTCGCGGCGGGCGTCTCAGGTCCTGCCTTTATCGTGGGATTGATCATCGCGGGTGTCATCGCCTCCTTCAACGGGTTGAGCTCTGCCCAGCTGGCGGCGGTTTATCCCCACTCGGGGGGAACCTACGAGTATGGTTACCAGTTGCTGTCGCCCTCCTTCGGCTTCTCTGCCGGCTGGATGTTCCTGATCAGCAAGCTCTCTGCCGCCGGGGTGGTGGCCATCGGCTTTGGCAGCTATTTCCACCAGCTCCTGCCGGTAGCTTCTCCCATGCTTCTCTCGGTGGTGGCGGTGATCCTCCTGACGGTGGTCAACCTCTTCGGCATCAAAAAAGCGGGCGTGCTGAACCTGGTGATTGTGACCTTCACCCTGCTCTCCTTGCTCTACCTGGGCTTCGGCGGGATCCCGGCAGTGGTGAAGCGCAACTTCACACCCTTCGCCCCCTTTGGCATTTCCGGCATCGCCGAAGCTGCCGCCCTGCTTTTCTTCGCCTTCACCGGCTATGCCCGCATCGCCACCCTGGCAGAGGAGGTGCACCACCCGGAGAAGACCATCCCCAGGGCGGTGGTCATCACCATTGCCTCCGCCATCCTGCTCTATGCGGCCGTATCTGTCGTGGCCATCGGCGTTGTGGGAGCTGAACAGATGGCAGCCAGCACCTCGCCTCTGCAGGTGGTGGCTAACGCGTTGACCACCACAGCGGTAAGCAGCGTGGTGACCATTGGTGCCTCGACCGCCATGCTGGGGGTGTTGCTGAGTCAGATACTGGGCATCAGCCGCATGATGCTGGCCATGGGCAGACGGAACGACCTGCCTCCCTTTTT
>DURL01000111.1 GCA_012837345.1 Bacteroidales bacterium | reverse complement strand
GAGCAAGCCTTTTCAGTGCTTCATCAACCCTGATGCATCCTGTTTTGCCAACCCCACTTCCATGATTGGAGCCATACAGGATTACTGTCGCAAAACCAATCAATATATCCCTGTCACCGTCGGAGAGATTGCCCGAACCATATATGAGAGTCTCGCCTTCCGCTACAAACAGGTATTGGGAAACCTGCAAAAGCTGGCCTCCTTCCCCATCGAAACCCTTCACATCATTGGCGGAGGATCGAAAAACCAAATGCTGAACGCTTTCACGGCAAATGCCATTGGGATACCGGTTGTAGCCGGTCCTTCGGAAGCTACTGCAATGGGCAATCTTCTGCTTCAGGCGCGGGCTGCCGGTGTGGTACAAAACAAGAAGGAGATGCGTCGCATCGTACGCAACTCATGCGAACTGGACACCTTTGAACCGGCAAACAGGGAGGAATGGGAGAAGCACTATCAGCAATATCTCGGTGTCTTCCTCGATGAGTAATTGAAACATGACTGAGAGGCAACGATAACGATCTGCATCTATCAGTCTGCAACAAGACAAGATATCCAAACAATCATAAAAAATCATTCAACCAAACAAAATCTTATGAAAGAAGAACAATTACAAAAAGCATATGAGGATGCAAAAGCACAGTATGCTGCACTGGGTGTTGACATTGATCAAGCCATTGAAAAATTAGATCAGCTCTCCATCTCCATTCACTGCTGGCAGGCAGATGATGTATCGGGATTTGAAAACCCGGAAGGAGAACTGACGGGTGGGATACAGACAACCGGCAACTTCCCGGGTAAAGCCCGTACTATCGAAGAGCTGAGAAGCGACCTGGAAAAAGTGATCTCCCTGGTACCCGGCCATCATCGCATCAGTCTGCACGCCACCTATGGTGATTTCGGCGGTGAGTTTGTGGATCGCGACAAAGTTGAACCCAGGCATTTTCAAAGCTGGATCGACTGGGCGAAAGAGAAAAACGTGATGCTCGACTTTAACTCCACCTTCTTCTCACACGACAAAACCAACAGCGGCTACACCCTCTCCGATTTCGACCCCGAGATCAGACGCTTCTGGAAAGATCATCTTCGCCAGTGCAGGAAAATTGCAGCGGAAATTGGCAGACAACAGGGTGACCCATGTATCCACAACATCTGGATTCCCGATGGGGAGAAAGACAAAACCGTTTCCCGTTATGAGCACCGGCGTCTGCTCCAGGAGTCACTCGATGAGGTGCTCTCAGAAAAGATCAGTACCAACTACCTGAAAGATTGTGTGGAGTGCAAACTGTTCGGCATTGGCAGTGAAAGTTATGTGGTAGGATCACATGAGTTTTATATGGGATATGCGGTTAAGAACAACATGCTCCTCACCCTCGATGCCGGTCACTTCCATCCCACCGAAGTCATCTCCGATAAGCTATCCTCCATGTTGCTGTTCGTTCCTGAAATTACCCTGCACGTGAGCCGACCGGAACGTTGGGACAGCGACCATGTGGTGATCCTCACCGACGAGCTGCTTGCCATCTCACAGGAGATTGTACGCTCTGGTCATATGGACCGTATACACATGGGACTGGATTATTTCGATGCATCAATCAACCGTATCGGTGCTTATGTGGTTGGTATCCGATCCGCACAGAAAGCGATGTTGCAGGCCCTCCTGGAACCCACGGCAAAACTGAGAGAGTACGAGAAGCAAGATAAGAATTTTGAACGGATGGCCTACCTGGAAGAGTTGAAAGGAATGCCCTGGAACGCGCTCTATAACTACTACTGCAACAAGCAGGCCATTCCTGTGGGTGATGCATTCATCAAGGAAATTCAGGCATACGAATCAGAGATAACATCCAAAAGAAACTAAACGATGAATACCATCTTCGGTCTGCTAATCATCGCGGTGGGCAGTATGGGCCAGTCGAGCTCCTATGTTCCCATCAACAAAATCAAGGATTGGTCCTGGGAAAATTTCTGGCTGGTTCAGGGTCTCTTCGCCTGGCTGGTGTTTCCACTTCTGGGAGCCTTAATGGCCTGTTCACTGCCGGAACTGATCTCGATCTACGGAACGGCTGGTTCTGCAACCTGGAAAGCTGTGGGCTATGGTGTGCTCTGGGGAGTGGGAGGACTCACTTTCGGGTTGAGCATGCGTTTCCTCGGTATCGCACTGGGTCAGTCTGTTGCATTGGGAACATGTGCAGCCTTCGGAACACTTATACCGGCGATGCTGACCGGCACGGATCTTTTCTCTCCCAAGGGATTGATCCTGTTGCTGGCCGTAGCGGTCACCCTGGTGGGAATCGCCCTGGTGGGATATGCCGGCAGCCTCCGTTCACGGAACATGACGGAAGAGGAGAGACGTAAGGCAATTAAAGACTTCGCACTGAAAAAAGGATTGCTCATCGCCCTGGTCTCGGGTGTGATGAGTGCCTGTTTCAGCCTGGGGCTCAGCGCCGGAATCCCGGTGAAAGAAGCGGCTATTGCCGCCGGTGCACCGGAACTGTTTGCACAGAACCCGGTGACGTTACTGGTTACCTTTGGAGGGTTTATGACCAACCTGATATACTGTCTTTACATGAACCGTAAGAACAAAACAGGTGGTGAAATTAGGCGTTCATCGAAAGCAGTGTTGATCAACAACCTGCTATTCTGCGCCCTGGCAGGCTTGCTCTGGTACTCACAGTTCTTCGGTCTGGGCATGGGACAAAGCTTCTTTGAGGCAAACAGTGTGATGATGGCTTTCTCCTGGAGCATCCTGATGTCGCTGAACGTGGTATTCAGCAATGTGTGGGGAATTATTCTGAAGGAATGGAAAGGAGCCGGCAACAAAGCTGTCACCTTCCTTGCCATCGGAATGGCCATCCTGATCTTCTCACTGATCATACCCAATCTGTTTTGATCTGACCCATAAAACGTTTCATTTACTGAAAGTCTTCTATGGTACAATGCGGTTTATCGTGATTTAGAGATAACATGATATCGCATTGTACTTTTTTTTGTATTTTTGTGGTCGCAATAAAAGGGAATCCCGTCGTACAATTCCTGCTGCTTTGAGTCGTTGGTGAGGCATACCCATCACAATGTGGTTGTGTGTATTGTTTCAACCTGTTCTCATTTTTGTGAGTGAATTGTGCTGATACTTTTGAATCAAGATGAAAAACAGTTGAGATGAGATATAACGATTTCGGAATTGATTTCAAATACCTGCTGGTAAATGAGAAAGACAGAAGATTCGGACTAACGGTCAATACGGTAGGGTTCCAGCCCATTGCTCCCCACTCACTATATCCCTCCACTGAGCACCCGAAAAATTATTATTTCAGGCCCGGAAAGGGACGTGTGCTCTCAGAATACCAGATTGTGTACATCAGCAAAGGCAAAGGCAGTTTCACTTCTACCTCCACCCGGCGCACCACCATCTCCAAAGGACAGGCCATGGTGCTCTTCCCCGGACAATGGCACACCTACTCACCCCAGAAAGAGACCGGCTGGAACGAATACTACATCGGTTTTGAAGGAGCGATCATTGATCATATCGTCTCCCAGGGTTTTGTCTCAAGTGACAACCAGATTCTTGACGTGGGAGTAAACGAAGATCTTGTCAATCTCTTCACAACAGCCATTAAAATTG
>DURL01000010.1 GCA_012837345.1 Bacteroidales bacterium | reverse complement strand
GGTCCCGAGATCGGCGTGGCTTCGACAAAAGCATTTTCTGCCCAGGTAACCGTGTTGACGATGCTGGCCATCCTGATTGGCAAGGAGAAGGGGACGATCACCAACGATGAGTACCTCACCCTGATCAGGGAGCTGAGCCTGATACCGGAGAAAGTGGCTGAAATCCTGCAAAAGAATGAAAAGATTGCACAATATGCCAAGACTTTCACCTATGCAAGCAACTGCATCTACCTGGGGAGAGGTTACAACTTTCCGGTAGCACTCGAAGGGGCGCTCAAGCTGAAGGAGATCTCCTACATTCACGCCGAAGGGTACCCTGCTGCTGAAATGAAACATGGACCCATCGCGCTCATCAGCCACGAGATGCCGGTCATCGTCATCGCTACCCAGTCGGATACCTATGACAAGGTCACCAGCAACATCCAGGAGATCAAGGCCCGCAAGGGTAGGATCATCTCGGTGGTGACGGAAGGTGACCGGTTGGTGAGCGAGCTGTCGGACTTTTCAGTGGCGGTGCCACCCACACTCCCCTGCCTCACCCCCCTGCTGTCGGTGATCCCCCTGCAGCTGCTGGCCTACCATATCGCGGTGGTGAAAGGATGTGACGTGGATCAGCCGCGCAACCTCGCCAAATCGGTAACGGTGGAATAATATCAACCAAAACAACATTTTATGGATTCAATCTATCTGATTATTGTCATTGTATTGCTCGCACTGGCCACCCTCGACCTGATTGTGGGCGTGGCCAACGACGCGGTCAACTTCCTCAACTCCAGCATCGGTTCGAAAGTGGCCCCACTCTGGGTGATACTCACAGTAGCCTCGCTGGGTGTGATGATAGGAGCCATGTTCTCCAGCGGAATGATGGAGGTAGCCCGGAGCGGCGTCTTCCATCCGGAACAGTTCACCTTCCCGGCCATCATGACGCTTTTCCTGGCAGTGATGATAACAGATGTGATCTTGCTCGACCTTTTCAACACCTTCGGATTGCCCACCTCCACCACCGTATCGTTGGTGTTTGAGCTGTTGGGCGCCGCGGTAGCGGTGGCTCTCTTCACCCTCTGGACCAGCGATAGCGGCGGACAGTTGGGTGATTACATCAACAGCGGCAAGGCACTGGCAATCATCTCAGGTATCTTCATCTCGATTGCCATCGCTTTTGTGGTGGGGAGCATCATCATGTACATCTCCCGACTGATTTTCTCCTTCAACTTCGGCAAGCGGTTCCGTTACCTGGGTGCCCTCTGGGGAGGTATCGCACTGACGGCAATCATCTATTTCGCCGTCTTCAAGGGGTTGAAGGGCAGCGTGCTGGTAACCCCCGAGATGCTCTACTACCTGGAGCACCATATGGCCACTGCCATCCTCTACACTTTTACCGGATCAACCCTGCTGATGGCGCTGTTGCAGCATCTACTCAGGGTGAACATCCTGAAGGTGATCGTCCTCACAGGTACTGCTGCCCTCGCCATGGCCTTTGCCGGCAACGACCTGGTCAATTTCATCGGTGTCTTTATGGCCGGATTTGACTCCTACAGGATTGCCAGTGAAGTGGCAGCTGGCGGAGGAAACATCGAGACACTCTACATGGATAAGTTGAATGAACCGGTAGTGGCCAACATCGCCTGGCTAATCGGTGCCGGCGTCATCATGATCCTGGCACTCTGGTTCTCAAAAAAATCACGCTCGGTGACCGAAACGGAGGTCAACCTGGCCCGCAAGGGTGAGGGAATCGAACGCTTCTCCTCCTCTCCCCTTTCGCGCTCCATGGTGCGGGGCAGCCTCACCATCAGCAAATCGCTCGACAAGATCATGCCGCCACCGGTGAAACGGTTTATCGACAGGCAGTTTACCCCGTTGGAGACCGACAACGGAGCCTCCTTCGACCTGATACGGGCATCGGTGAACCTCACCATTGCCGCCCTGCTGATCTCTCTGGGTACCTCACTGAAACTGCCTCTCTCCACCACCTTCGTCACCTTCATGGTGGCCATGGGTAGCTCGCTGGCCGACAGGGCCTGGGGAAGAGACAGCGCCGTCTACCGCATCAATGGTGTTTTGACCGTTGTGGCAGGATGGCTGATGACCGCATTGGTGGCACTCACCGTCTCCATGCTGATTGGTCTCTTCCTGATGTGGGGCGGCAAGATCGCCATCGCGGTGATGATACTGCTGGTTGTTTTCATGCTCTATAAGTCGGGCAGGATACACACCAAACGCAAGAGTCGTGAGCAGCAACAACAACAAGTGCTATCGAGCGAAATTCAACTGGTGGCTTCCTGCAACGAGGATTTGCGACTGGTACTGGGTAAGACACTCACCATCTTCGAGGATGTGCTTCACGGGTTGAGGGATGAGGATCGCAAGAGGGTGAAGATAGCAATGATGGAAGCCAACGAACTCTACGAGAGGTTCAAAGACAAACGGACTTACGAGGTGGTACCCACTCTGGAGACCATGGAGATGAACGCACTCGACCTGGAACAGGAGTACGTGCAGCTGGTGGATTACTCCTATGAGATCACCAAATCACTGAAGGCAGTCACGGAATCCACCTTTAGTTACATCGACAACAACCATGCAGCCTTCACAAAGGAGCAGATTGAAGACCTGGAGATGATCTATAAGATTCTTACCGAAGCGTTCAGCAGTTACAACGAAATGGATCAAAAGAACGATTATACGCAGTTCTCAGTTGTCACAAACATGCGGGATGTGATCTTCGACCTCTACAAGAAGCTGAACAAGCGGCAGATCAAGCGGGTGAAAGCGGGTGCCTCCACCACACGCAGCAGCATCCTCTTTCTCAATCTGGTCAACGAAGCCAAGATTGTTACGCTGCAGTCGGGCAACCTGCTCAAGGCGCACCGCAACTTCAAGGAGAACTACGCCAAGGCGGGACCGGACCTGAATGCCAAGACCCTGATTCAGCAGGCCACGCTGAACCTCTGAAAACATATGCAGGTTGTTGAAAATCCACTTCAACAACCTGCGTATGTTCCTAGATGCAGAAGGGAATTATTCTTATCACTTTGATGGATGGTACAAGTGAAAAGATGAGAGAAAAACCGGATGATACATAAAAAAGTTTGCCCTCAAAAAGAGCAAACTTTTTTTATTCAGAATGTGAATCTGCAGGATTTATTTCTGCAGCAGACCAATTTTCATCTCGCGACTACCGGAGAGATTCACCTCCATGGTGGCCGGCTCATAGGAGATCAACTCCACCACAACCGAATACCTGCCGGGTTTCACGCCATCGATGGCGAAATTTCCGTCCAGATCAGAGTAATATTTTTTTCCATCCACCACGATGGCAGCTCCTGCCAGCGCTTCATGGTTTTTTTCGTCTACAACCGAACCGGTCAGTTGCAGCGACTGCACCATTTCAACCGGAGCAACCGGCTGCGATTCCTTTTCTTTCTTCACCTCATTCGACTCGGTGCCGGCCATGGCCGACAGGGAGATCAGCAGTGAGGATGCAAGCAGCAACAGTGATTTCATACGATTCATTCTTTTAATTGTTCTTTAACTGATGCAAAAGTACATTGATGTCACCGATAACGCGGTTACGAATCAATGAAGTTTTTGTTACATTTTTGATTCAACTCGAAGCGGATCAATAACTTTTCTCATCCAGCAGCTCACCCTTTTCGTCCCACATACGCCAGAGACCGGTTTTCTTGCCTTCCCGGTAGTTCATCTCGTAACGCAGGTTTCCCAGCTCATCCCAGATGCGCCAGGTACCGTGCTTCTGCCCGTTCTTGTACTCCGCCTCAGAGAGTATTTGCCCTGAGAGGTCATAGCTCCTCCACAATCCGTGCATCTTCCCGTCCTTGTAGGAGCGTACCTCCTGCGGTTTACGATTTTCAAAGTAGACGATGTAGGGTCCCTCCGGCATGCCGTCGCGGATCTGTATCTCCAGCTTCAACGTGCCATTTTCGTAGTACTCCCTGTAATCGCCAGTATAGAAACGGGTCTGTGTCTTGTCGGCATAATAATAACCGTTGCTGTAGTAGATGACCGGGTCGGAATGCTTCTGATCCTGTGCGGTCATTACAACAAAGAGGAAAAGCAGGATAAGGGTTGTTTTTGTTCGCATGTCTGTCTTGTTATCAATGAGGAATATCCCGCTGCATATAGACCGCGGGATATTCCGAGAAAATCAAATGAAAGGTAGTCTGTTTACTGAAACCATACCCAGGCTGAGATATCCAGTTTGCCCTTCTGGTAGGTCCCTGTGAGTGTGGCTGCTATTCCTTCGATCAGCACGTTGGTCAGCGGGCCATCGTTCGACATATCCACCAGCTTGCTGTATCCTTCCAGATAGACATTGGTCATGGTCGCGCCCGATTGTTTCTTGAACTGCAACGCAGTCCCGGATGGAGCCGATGCATGGCTGTTGACGGCAGTCAGATTGACGATCTTCGGGTTGTTGTTGACACCATCTGCCTCCACTACTGTGGAGAAGCCATCGATGGTGTGCTTCACGTAAGCGTTGGTCACTGTGCCGTTCCACCCTTCGGTCCAGTCGATCGCATCATCCTCGTTGTTCTCCAGGTAGAGGTTCTGGGCCGATACCGTGCCGCCGAAGAACTCCACCCCGTCGTCTGCGCCATTGATGATAGCCACGTTGCTGATCTGTGTTGCGCTACCCACGGCATAGAGGGTAAGGCCGTTGTATTCTGACTCGGTGTTGATCTTGGCACCTGATCCCTTGATCACCAGGTAACTGATGCTTCCCGAGTTGTCGTCATCCTTGGAACCGCCATACTTGAAGTTACCCACCTCGGCGGTGGCATTCGCACCGGCTGTGGTGGTGGCCTCTCCGCAGATGGTCAGCCCACCCCAGTCCTGGGGCTGTGCGTTGGGTGAGGTCATCACCACCGGAGCACCAGAAGTACCGTTCACATTGATCTTACTACCCATCATCACGGCGATGTAGGTCTCGGTAGCCTGTCCCTGTGATGCGTTGGCAATGATCTGGGTACCGGCCGGTATGGTGAGTGTGGCACCGCCGTCCACGATGAACTGTCCTGTGAGCCGGTAGCTGGTACCGGCATCGAGTGTATAGTTTTCTTTCAATACACCCTTCATTTCACCGCTCTCGAGCAGTTCTACTACCGGATCGGTTTCGGGTAAGGCATTTTCACCTTCGCAATTCACGAACAGAAAAAGCGATGCGAAGACCATCATCATCGAAATTCCCTTGAATAACACATTTTTTTTCATAATCCTCATATTTTACGATTGATTTATATTCCTTTATGCTAGAATGTATAGTTGACGGACAGTTGCATACGCATTCCTTTCCGGTACGACTCCACCACATGGTTTTCCACCTCACGGCTGTTCAGGTCGCGCAGGTGCTGCGTCATCTGCATCTCCGGGTTCAGCAGGTTACGAGCCACCAGCTTCAGCGTAAGGTGATCGGTAAGTCCCTTGCTCACCACCGCATCGAGGGTGATCACCCCCTTCTCTATGATCTCATCGTTGTAGAGATAATCCCTGTTGTTTGCATCCTTGGGGCTGCCCAGGGCATAGATCCTGTCGGAGGAGTAGTTACCAGAGAGTGAGACCTGCCAGTTTCCCGGCAGATGAGAATAACTCAGGGTGAGGTTGCTGATCAGCTCTGAGGCACCCTGCAGCCCTGAGCTGGTTTTGTTGTTGTACTGATACGCTTCCAGCAGGTCCTGCGAGACCCACATACGGGTACCGTTCAGAATCATACGCAGCGACTGAATGTCATTCTTGAAGAGGTTGAGCCTGGCCTCCGCCTCCAGCCCCATCACCCCCGCCCGTTTGCCGGTGTTGGCATAGATCAGGTAACCCGCTCCGCCTGTCAGCGAGGTGATGTTGATCGGATCCTCAATCTTCTTGTAGAAGGCGCCCAGGGAGATCAGCTCATCGGTCGACTTGTAATACTCCCACTTGAGATCGGCATTCCAGTTGCGTGATGCCTTCAGCTCCGGGCTACCCTGTATCAGGGTACTGTTGGGAGAGGTGTAGGCAAAGGGTGCAATCTCCTTGAACTCGGGCAGGGTAATGGTCCTGCTGCCTGACAGCCGCAATCCCTGTTGTTCTGAGATGTGATAGTGAAGATTGACACCCGGGTAAAACTGCTTGTATTCTTTCCGGATACGCGGCTCCCGCAACGGGTCATCGTTGTTGATGTCCCACTCTACATCCATCCGGTCGTACTCATAGCGCACGCCGGCGTTTCCCTCCAGTTTACCGCGGCTGAATCCCAGCTCGACATAGCCTGCCAGCGCCTGTAACGTAGCGTTGTAGAGATCCGGCGGTATCGTTTTGATCTTTGAGGAGGTGAAACCGGGATCGTGGAAGAGGGAGGTGAGGTCATCCACATTGTCGTCACCCTTGCGCACGCCCATCATCTGCACACCCACGAACTGGTTGTTGAAATCACGCTGCTTGTTACGGTAGTTGATACCATATTCAAGCTTCCAGGGGTGACCGCCGAGAGCAAGGTCAAGCCTGTTGCGGATATAACCGTTAAGCTCCCGGTCGTCGATCTCCTGGCTTGATTTCCGGTTCTCAAAATCGGCGATGCGGTAAGAGAAGTAGATACTACCCTGGTCGAAGCCGGTATAGTTCCTGATCCTGTTGGGTTCATCGGCAGCGGTGAGGTTGTAGCCGAGTCCCCACTCCAGGCGGTTGCTGTCTGAAAAACGATGGTCTCCCAGCAGCTGATTGACAATGACCATTGTCTTTCTGGAATTCATATCACGGGTGAAGAAGGAGTCGGAGATCTCATCCATGTCGAACTTGAATCCATTGCCATTGCGGCCCTGTTCATAGACCTGATCGGTGAGCTTATTGATGAAGAGAAGATTGTAGTTGATCTTGTGGTTGCTGTTGAAACGATAAGCCAGGTTGAGCAACCCGGTCAGGTTGGCGCTGCTGCTCCAGGTCTCGGTATCCGAGAAGTCGGAGTAGACCGTGTTGGAATTGAACCGCCGGTAGACCCCGGTGGTGTGAAAGTGATCGCTCTTGTAGGAGAGGGTGTAGAAAAGTGTCAGATCTCTCTCCCGGAGAGTAAACTCTTTCCCGCCGGTGGTGGTGAACCCGAAATCGAGTGGCAGGCTTTTCCCACGGGGATCCCACGACTGTTTGGTGATGGCATCCACGAGGTTGTACTCCCTTCTGTAAAAGGTGAGCATGCTGTTCTGCAGGTTGGGAGTGACGCGGAAATTGCTGAACTGATTGTTGCTCAACAGGCTGGAGTTAATACCACCCTGCAACTCCAGGGTGAACTGGTCGACGAACTCTTTTGAGACAATGTTGATGTTGCCTCCGGTCTGATCGGCGTAACCACCTGTGCTGTAGGTCTTGGTAATTCCCACGTTCTGAACCACACCGGTGCTGAAAAGAGCGAGGTCGATGTTTTTCCGTTCCACGTCGTCGGAAGGTACCGGCAGATCGTTCATGGTGGTGGAGACATAGCGGTCGCCCAGCCCGCGCACATAGACCTCTCCCGACCCTTCGCTCTTCACCACGCCGGTGATCTTGCTGGTGGCCGTGGCAATGTCGGAGACACCCTGCATGGAGAGCTGCTGGGCTCCCACGCTCTCACGGATCACCGTGGCGTTCTGCTGATCCCTCATCAGGATCCGTTCCGATTCCAGGCGGGGTGTTGCCACCACCACCACCTCATCGAGGCTCACCTCATCCGTCTCCATGGCAATCTCTAACAGTGTCTCCTTTCCTCCTTCCACCTTCACCTCTGTGATTACCAGGGGGCGATAGGCGATGTAGGTGGCACGAAGCGAGTAGATTCCTTCGGCCATGCCGTTGATGACAAAGTTGCCATCCAGGTCGGCGGCAGCCCCGGTGGTGGTGCCCTCCACCAGCACGGATGCCCCAATCAGGGGTTCACCTGTAGCACCATCCACGATGCTGCCTTTAATGGATCCCGTCTGGGCCACTGTTGCCAACAACGTTGTCACCAGGAAGAGGGTGACCATTGATAACCGTAACAAATATCCTTTCATCCGATTCATATTTCGCGACAAAGGTCTTTCATTATTGTTACAGAGCGGTTACGGACCGATGACGTTATTGTTAAGTTTTTCACGGGCACAAAAAAAGCGGGATGTTACTCCCGCTCAGACAATAATGTAGGTGCTGTCCGCTCAATATCTCGTTTTCTTTTTCTTCCCCTTGCCGCCGAAATCGTTCTCGTAGAACTTCTTCTTCTTCCCCTTTGCAGCCTGATCCTCCTCCTGTGCCAGGTGGACCTGCAGCTTCCGCTCGTCGACATACATCCCCTTGAACGATTTGACCACCCTGGGAGCCAGCTCTTCGGGTACCTCAAAGAAAGAGAAGCTCTTTAACAGGTCGATGCGACCAATGGGTACCTTACCCTTCACATGATCGTTGATGAAACCCATCAGCATGGCCGGGTTGATGCCGTCCATCTTACCCACGTTGATGAAAAGACGGGCGTAACCCTTCTCCGGCTGGCGACTGCCGCCGTCGCGGTCGTTGCCTCGTTTGCCGCCATACTCACCCTTCTGGCCCCGTGACGAACCCTCTTTCGGCTCGTCGATCTCCTCCGCCTGCTGGTAGTATTCTATCAACCTGTTGAACTCAAGCGATACCATCCGCTTGATGATATCCTCTTTCTCCAACCACTCCAGTTTGCGGAAGATGGAGGGAAGCAGTCGTTCGATCTCTGCTTCATTCACCTTCACCTTCTCAATCTTGTCGACGAAGTTGAAGAGCTGCTTCTCGCAGATCAGATCGCCCTTGGGGAGCTCACGCTTCTCGAACTTTTTGTTGATCAGCTTCTCGATCTGCGTTACCTTTCCCTTCTCCTTGGTGTGGATGATGGCAATGGAGGTGCCGGTCTTGCCGGCCCTGCCGGTACGACCGCTGCGGTGGGTGTATATCTCGTAATCATCCGGCAGCCCAAAGTTGATGATGTGCGTCACGTCATCCACATCAAGACCGCGCGCCGCCACGTCGGTGGCCACCAGCAGCTGCAGGTTGTGGTTGCGGTACTTACTCATCACGTAGTCACGTTGCGCCTGCGACAGGTCGCCATGCAACGCATCGGCATCATAGCCATCCTGCATCAGCTTATCTGCGATCTCCTGTGTCTCCTTGCGGGTACGGCAGAAGATGATGCCGTAAATGTTGGGATAGTAGTCCACAATCCGTTTCAGTGCCAAGTACTTGTCCCTGGCATGCACCATGAAGTAGAGATGCCGTACGTTCTCGGCCCCCTCATTCTTGCGACCGATGGTGATCTCCATCGGCTCCTTCATATACTTGCGTGTGATCTTCTCGATCTCTTTCGGCATGGTAGCCGAGAAGAGGAGCATGCTGCGGCTGTCGGGCAGGTGTGAGAGGATCTCATCGATATCTTCCGAGAAGCCCATGTTGAGCATCTCATCCGCCTCGTCGAGTACCATGGTGTGCACATCGCCAAGTGAGACCGTCTTGCGCTTGATCAGGTCGATCAGACGCCCGGGAGTGGCTACGATGATGTGAACCCCGCGCTTGAGTGTGCGTATCTGGCTATCAATGCTGGAGCCGCCATAGACCGGCAGGATCTTGATGTCCTCCACATAGGTGGAGAAGTCGGTCAGGTCGCCCGCGATCTGAAGGCATAGCTCACGCGTGGGACATAGGATCAGCGTCTGCGGGGTGAGTTGCTTCACATTGATTTTCTGGATCACCGGGATGCCGAAAGCGGCGGTCTTGCCGGTACCGGTCTGTGCCAGGGCGATGATGTCGCGGGTGTGTGCCAGCAGGCGGGGGATCACCTCACTCTGTACCGGCATGGGTTGCTCAAATCCGAGCTCGGTAACGGCTCGCTGGATTTCGGGAATCACTCCCAACTCTTGAAATGTACTCATTGTAAAATGGTTTTAATGTGTGATTGTTGCTTTTTCCCCCTGCTCCACACATCCATTTACAATAGCTGGTCCAACGACCGTCAAGGTATGCTGCTGAATAAACTGCGTGCAATGCCTGACACCCGGCGCAAATGCTGATAAAGTTGAGAGAAAATTCAATGACTATCTGTGATTTTTTGTGCGGATGAAGATAACCACTGTTCCGGAAACAGGATAAAAAATCACCTCTTTTTTAAATCGGCTGCAAAGGTATGAAAATAAAACGAATAAAGAGTAATCAGAACTGGTAAAGTAGATATTTACGCAGCAAATTTCTTTTTCCACTGGTAACACGCAGTTCCTTTTCCAGATAATTGTCTACCGATCCATAGGTCAGTTTAATATGATCAATGGCGTAGTTGAGATAAGCCCTGTTGACCGTCAACATGGCTGTCACAGCCTCCTGCATCGGTTCAGACAGGTTGCGGGCATCGATCTCCACCATCTCAGGGTCGATGAATTGGTTGGAAAGCATATAATCCTCCTCTAGCGAGTTTGGCGGAACACCAATCGCATAAAGGATCAGATAGGTGGCCAGCCCTACTCCGTCTTTGCCCAACGATCCACTCAGCAGAATCGGATAATTGCTGTCGTTGGTAAGGATATCGAACATCTCCCCGAACTGAGCTTTGTGGTTCTCCAGGATATTCACATACTCTTCCTGGACATAACGGATCGCATCACTCCGGTCAAAATCTTCCTCTTCCAGCTGTTCATCCAGCTTCTGTGCATCCATTGGCATCAAAGGGAGAGCAAATTTGCGAATGGAGGGATGAAGCAGGATAGGATATCTGCGGGCAGTACGCTCGGAACGGAAATCAATCACAGTGCGGATATTGAGTCTCCGGATTTTCTCCTGATCGTAGAGGGTGGCATTGCTCAGGTTACCGGAACGGTAGATCTCTCCCCATTTCATTTGTCGATTGTCAGCAGTGAAGTAACCGCCGATGTCGCGAAAGTTCTTGATCCGGTTCATGTCGATGGTACGGTTGGCCACCACCCCCGAATAGCTTCCTCCGGTACGCAGGATGAAATATTCCCGTAATCCGGAGCCGGTGGGGTTGAGCTTCATCACCTGATCCGTGATTCTCCTTGAAGTAACAGGGGTGAAACTGGTCAGTGAACTGTCAGTAAGTGAAGAGTATATATCAATGTTCCCTTCCTGATCGGGACTCACTTCCCATTTGAGCAGAAAGTCCCCTTCCGGGTCTTTTTCCACCACGGAGGTAATCTTAACTGTTGACATGCAGGAGCTAACCGCTATCAAGAGTATCAAAATAGGATATATGTAAATTCTATCTTTCACTATTTGCATTATGAACAAACAAATGTACAAAAAACTTTGTTCTCACCTTCTCACCAATCTAAGGGATTAACAAACAATAATGATTTGATCAGCTTTTTAATGGTTTATGGTTTAGCTGTTTATGCTATAACAGAGAGAAAGAGTAAAAATGTTGATAACTTGTGCATACTCTGTAAACAGAAAGATGAAAAGTAAAATTGAAATAAACAGAACCATTTTTGTATAAAAATTGACCGGAGCTGACCAAATTTATTTCTTATTTTTTTACATCATGTTTTCACTCTTTTTCAACAGCTGTTTCAGTGGTACCAGAAAATTAATTATTAACTTTGCCTTTTATCCGCTGTTGTGGATAACGTTCACAACAAGGTTAAAATCAAAAAGAAAATATATCCTTTCCCTGTTGATATATGATGATAACCCGGTAGCGATTGATCATAACGCTTAGGAGTGTAAATGACAAAAAAAGTCATCAACAGTATCAACAGTCAATCATTATCATCATTATTCATTTTAAATTTTAAAAAAATATATATAATAAATAGATGACGAAAGAATCAATCATAGAACAGATCAATTTTCTCCGGAAAGAGAAAAATGCGATCATTCTTGCGCACTATTACCAGGAGGCTGATATACAGGATGTAGCCGATTTTGTAGGTGACAGTCTGGCGTTGGCGCAGTGGGCAACAAAAACAACCGCCGATATCATCGTCTTGTGTGGGGTTCATTTTATGGGTGAAACGGCAAAGATTTTAAGTCCTGATAAACGTGTTTTTATTCCTGATTTGAAGGCCGGATGTTCATTGGCTGACAGTTGTCCTGCGCCTGAATTTGATAAATTTATCGCTGCGCACCCCGGACATACAGTGATTTCTTATGTCAATACCACGGCTGCTGTGAAAGCGCTGACCGATATCGTGGTCACCTCCACCAACGCCCGTCAGGTGGTTGAATCACTGCCGGAGAACGAGAAAATTATCTTCGGTCCGGACAAGCATCTTGGGGATTATATCAACAAACTCACAGGAAGAAACATGCTGCTGTGGGATGGGGTCTGTCATGTACATGCACAATTCTCACTCGAGAAGATACTGGATCTGAAAAGAGAGCATCCGGATGCATTGATCCTTGCACATCCTGAATGTCCGGCTTACCTGTTGGAGGTAGCTGATCACGTAGGTTCTACATCTTCCATCCTGAAATACGCCACAAGATCACCTCAAAAACAATTTATCGTAGCCACTGAAGCAGGCATCCTTCATCAGATGCAAAAGGATAATCCGGATAAATCGTTTATTCCTGCTCCGCCGGAAGATGCCACCTGTGCCTGTAACGAGTGTTTTTATATGAGGATGAATACCTTGGAGAAACTTTATCTCTGTTTAAAAAATGAGCAACCGGAGATATTCGTGGATGAGG